>CAZBMT010000001.1:0-57727 GCA_964492645.1 uncultured Cyanobium sp.
CTGACGGCATTTATCGCGGCGTTTCAGGATGCAAAAGAGGGAAGGCCGAACGCTGGCGCGATTCAAGCGTGCATCTTCCTGATCATGGGTGCTGCTCAGTCGGTGCTTACGGCAGAGCACCTTGTCGAGCTGCAGGGGCTGATGGATGCCCACAACCTGAGCGGCGTCTACACCCTCACACCCCCCTGAGGCACAATGAACGATGACATCACGGACGAGGATCTAGTCGCCAAGGTGCCTCTGACCAGGGGCACTGAGATTGCCCATCTTTTGGGCAGAATCGAAGTAACGCTGAAGGAAATGAGGCGTGACATTCAAGCCGGCAACTTGGCGCAGATTGAGCTTACCAAGGACGTGGTGAAGCTGGACCGCAGGGTTATGACGCTAGAAGGCAAAGAAGGAGCACGGAAGCTGGTCAGTCGAGTCGTTGCCGTTATTGCGCTTGCCGTTTTAAGCGCGACAATCGTTCCGGCCATCAAGGCCGCTGGTCAGCTACACAACTGGTTCAGCGCTGTCGACAGGTTCTGCTTCCCAGGCAAGCGCTGACGGCAAAACTCGAATCTACTCGCTGACCAGCGACGGCTCGAACAGCTGGTGGCGATTGAGCATCAGGATGAACTCTATCGTCAGCTGCTCGCTGAACACCATGATCCGTTCGGCATCAGCGCTGGTCATCGGGAACAGCTGGATTTTCCTCTCGCTTCTCACCACCATCAGCTTCGCCTCGCGTTCCGATGGCACCGCTTCCGACCCGATCGCTCCGTACATCAGCTGGTCCGCCTGCAGCATCGAGCCGGTCGGCAGGATCGCGTAGTCGCAGGTGATCAGCGGTTTACACTCGATCGGATGCTCACGGTCCCACCAGCTCAGGTACGGCGCACTCAACGCAATCGCGGCGGGCATCGGATTGTCGTGGCTGCCTAAGTTTTCCCACCGTAGGCCAGCCGGGAAAACTTAGGCAGCACGCGCTGCCGGTGATTCGGTGAAGCCGCCAAGCCTGATCACAGCCCTGCTGGGCATTGCCGCTGTCGGCTTCTTCAACGGCGCTTCGGTGAACACGATCGCCTGGACGCGCTGCACTCAGCACCAGGGCGGCAAGGCGTGTCAGGAGCTGCAGGTTTCGGCGTCAGCGAGCTGGACGAACTTCGGAACGCTGTTCCTGGCCCTCGTCACGAACGTGATCAGGGAGCAGGCATCGTGATCCGCTGGGCCCTGTACCGCCTGTTCCGCCGGCTCGCGGGTCTCTGCATCGATCCGCGGTTGGAGGCGGCCCTGCCGGCGGTGCTGGCAGTAGCTGATCAGCAGCTGCGGCGGTCGGTGCTCGCTGGCCAGCCGGGGCTGGCGGTGCGGGGCCTGCAGGCGGCGATCGAGCTGGAGCTCGGTATCGACGAGGCGACCCCGGCGCTGACGCAGCAGCTCTGCGACCGCTTCAGCCCGCTGGTGTTCGCCTTCGAGGCGGCCAAGGCAGACCACGACCAACACAGGAGCACACCATGAGCAGCGCGAAGCCGATCACCCTCGAGGAGCTGTTCCGCTTCTACACCGGTGAGCCGCACCAGCTGGCCGCCATCCGCGAGCTCGAGGCCGACATCGCCGCCAACGGCTACGCGGTGGCCATGGACAGGGGGCGGCCCTGGTACAAGACCTGGAGCACGCCGGCGGCCGTTGTCGGCGCCACCAGCAACCTGTTCGGAAGCCTGAAGCCGCTGCTCGATCTGATCGCCGCCGGGGAGGGCGACTACTGCTCGATCAACCGTGGCGTGGCCGGCGACACGCCGGGGGGCTACCCGGGGCTGGATCGGCTCACCATCGCCGAGGTGCAGGCGCTGCAGGCCAAGGGCTACAACGCGGTGGGCCGGTACCAGTTCATCCCCTCGACGCTGCGAATCGCCCTGGAGGTCGCCGGCCTGGGGCCTGCGGCGCGGTTCTCACCGGAGCATCAGGACTGGCTGGCGATCGCCCTGCTGCTCGGCGGGAAGCGGCCGCTGCTGCGCGACTACCTGCTGGGTCAAGACGTGCCGATCGAGTCGGCGCAGAAGGAGCTCGCCCTCGAATGGGCCAGCATCCCGATGGCGAACGGCCGTGGCGCCTACGACGGGGACAAGGCAGGCAACCGCGCCACCTCCGAGGTGAAGGCCACCCAGCAGGCGCTGCGGACGGCCCGGGCGGCGCTGCAGGGCCGCGAGCTGCCGCCGCTGCAACTGCCCCCGCAGCAGGAGCCGAAGCCGGCGCTGCCGCCGAAGCCCTTGTCGGCCAAGCCGCCGAAGGTCAAGGTGAAGCCGCACCTGCTGCTCACCCGCACCGGGAAGCGCGACCAGCACGGCCTGGAGATCCTCCAGCTGCAGCGGTTCAAGGACGGCGTGCCGATGGGGGTGCTCACGGCCTATTCGGGCTCCCACCGGAATCAGGCGTTCAGGCGCGGCGTCGACAGCAAGGCTCGGTCCAATGAGCCGCTGCCAGAGGGCCTGTGGAGCATCGGCGACATCGACTGGGCGGCGGGCAAGGACAACTACCAGGCCAGCTGGGGTCCCGGGTTGGGGGCGGCATGGGTGCCGATCACCTACCAGGCGCCTGGCAGGACTGGCCGATCGGCGATCGGGTTCCACCTGGACGAGAACGTGAACTCGGCCCCCGGCTCGGCCGGCTGCGTGGTGTTCCGCACCAAGGCCGATCTGCAGCAGTTCATCGCTTGGCTGAGGTCCGATGATCCTCGCCAGCTCTACGTGGACTGGGGCCTGGGGAGCTGCCCGAAACCGTGACCGGTGACCGTCAATCCCCGCCAACGGGCCACACGGCGGTCACGGACTGGTCGAGAACCCTTGCGGCGGCAGGGCTGATGACGGTTTCCTAAACCGTAGGTCGTGGGTTCGAGTCCCGCCAGCCCCGTTAGCCAAACCCACTGCAGCGCAACGAATCTCGACTTAAAGCTCCCCGGCTGGCGACTGTGACAACGGGCACCAGATGGGCACAAAAAGACCCGTTTCGACCCGCAGTGGTCACAGAATCGGGCACGCCATTTCGCCATGCCCAGCGACCCCTACCTGACCCGGATCAACCGGGGGCTTCGATCGCTCGGGGTGCCGGTCACCATCGAGACGGCGCCAGGCGGTCAGCGGTTGCGGCTGCGGGCCACCATGCCGACCGCCGATGGCGGCTGGTCACGACAGCGGGTGACCACCAGGCTGCTCTACCCGCAGGGCGTCGAGAAGGCGCAGTCGCTGGCTGAGGCGCTGGCACTGGATCTGCGGCGGGCTCGGGCCGGCGAGCCGTTTCCCTTCGATCGCTGGACCGGTGATCGGCATGCACTCCCCGGCGAGACGGTCACCGGCCCGGAGGCCCTGCGGCTCACGGAGCGCTGGTGGCGCCAGCGGCGGCGCCGGCCCGGTGGTGACGACACCTGGCGGGTGGACTACCTGCAGCCGTTGCAGCGCTTGCAGGCGGTGGATGCCGTCACCCCGGAGGTACTGCTGGCGGTGGTGCGGCTGACCCGGGCCGGCACCAGGACCAGGCTGCGGGCAGCGACAGCGGCGGCCGCGGTGGCGACCGCGCTGGCGATGCCCGCCCAGCTGGTCGAAGAACTGCGGGCCCTGGGCCGTGGCTACTCCGGTCGTGATGCGGCCCCCCGCGAGCTTCCGACCGACGCGGTGATCGAGACCGTGATCGATGATCTGCCTGCTGACTGGCAGTGGCCGGCGGGGGTCATCGCCGTCTTCGGCGCCAGGCCCCATGAGGCCCTGCTGTCGGCCGAGCTGCAGCCATCGGGGCTGCTGGCGATCGGCGGCGGGAAGACCGGGGCCAGGCAGAGCCTGCCGCTGCCGAAGGCGTGGGTCGAGCGGTGGGAACTCCAGCGGAAGCGGCTGCCGCGGGTGGACCTGTCTCGGAGCCACCGGGAGATCGGCGGTGCCCTGGGGCAGGTACTGCGCCGGCGGGGAGCTGCCTTCCGCGCCTACGACCTGCGCCATGCGTGGGCGGTGCGGGCGATTCTCACGCCGTCGATCAGCCCATCACTGGCGGCCAAGAGCATGGGCCACAGCCTGGCGGTGCATAGCAGCACCTATCAGCGGTGGTTTGATGCTCAGTCGATGGTGGCCGTCCTCGAGGGCCTGTGATCGGGTCGCGTCGTGACGTGGAAGGTCAGCGTTTCGCCAGGCTGCAGTTGAATCAATTTGGCGTGCAGCAGAACATCCTCCTGCGTTATGTCAACCGAATAGGCGCCGCTCATCGCTCGCCTGATTACAATCCTGAAGCCATCGTCGGTGTCGCTTATTTTCCCAGGTACCCCTCAACATCAACACGAATCCCGACTCTACGGCCGGTGCTTGTTTTCTCGGACCTGACGAACTGCGGCGGGATTGTGCCGCGGTCGATGCGTGCCCGCAGGGCCTTGGTCGACGGCAGGCTGAGGGCCTGGGCCGCCTGGTCGAGGGGCAGCCAGCGCGGCTTCCCGCCGAGCTGCAGGGCGGCTTCGATCCGGTCGAGGCGTTCGGCCAGCTCGGTGGCCCAGGGCGGTGCGGTGGGGTCAGCCATCGTCCTCCGCAGCCGTGGACGGCCGGCTGATGGTTAGCGGCGCCGGGGCGAACCGGCGCCTTGGCTCCTCGGGGTAGATAAGGCTCATGGCGTCTCCCCTCGAAGCCTGGCGGCGCGCTTTCCGAGGTTCCTTGCCGCAGAATCGTCGCCGGCCTTGGCGGCTTCATCCTTCAGGCAGTCCAGCACCGCCGCCAGGCCTTCAGGGCAGCACCCTGGGTAGGTCAGTGCACCGGGTACCGCTTCGTAGACCCTGACCAGTTCGGCGGCTTGGGGGTCCAGCACCGGGCGCACCTTCACCTTGAACGCGCCGCCGGAGATAGCAGCTTGATGCGGGGATTCGGGGAGGTTCATCGGATGAATGCAGAGGACGAAACGGCGGTGCGCAGCTGCTCCAGGGCCCGCAGCGCCACGCCAGGGGCGGCCAGGGCCTGCAGTGCCGGCCAGCACGGGTCGAAGTTGATCGGCCGCCGCTGCCAGCTCGGCAGCAGCCGCGCCAGCTCCTGTTCGCTCAGGTCTTCCGGCAGCTGCTCGAGCACCAGCTGGACGATCAGCATCAGCTGCACCAGGAACGCCGGCTGATCGGCGGCGCAGTAGTCGATCACCACGGAGTCTGCGCCGACACGGCAGGCCCTCACTCGAAAGCCGAACATCACCGGGTAGATCCCGAATGACCAGGCATCGTTTTCCGAGTGGTAGGTGACTGACCAGCCAGTGCCGGGGTCGTTCGGGACAGCGTGAAACTTCACTGCACACCTCCCGGCTGGGTGTTCAGGGTGCCGATCCCGAACTCCTGCACATGCACCAGCTGCCAGCCGCCGAAGCGCAGCCGCATCGTCACCAGGGCGATCCCCAGCGGTTGATCCGGCTGCTGCTCACGCAGCCGGCGTAGGGCCGCCAGCGCCACCGTCGAGGACAGCCAGGCGTGGTCGTTGACGGCGGCGTTGATCGGGTTCCGGTCCCATTTCAGGGTGTCGCCGATCAGGTTGACCAGGAACAGTCCCTCCCCGTTCGTGATGCAGTGGACGTGTCGCAGCGCACGCGGCTTCCAGGCGGCGACGGAGCGAGGCGAGGACGGCAAGTAGCACTTCTCGGTGCTCACGTCGCCGGGGGTCTCGGATGCTGCGGTGGTCATCGGTGGCGGACTTGCCGATCTCTTGTCGGACCAGGGCGGAAGCGGCAATGACATGGCGTAGGGCCTGAATGAGGTGTTCGTGAGCGGTCATCGTTTCGCGGCGGGCAAGTCGTAGCAGTCCTGCGCAAACGAGCGGGCGTTTTCGATGTAGACCGGATCATCTAGCCAGGAGGCGCCATGATCTGGGTCGACGAAATCGGGACAGTGACTGACATCACGCGGCGGCGACTGACGTCCGAAGCCCAGCAGCCAGAGCAGCAGTTCCATCATTCGATCTCCATGCGCTCGAACCACACCGGCAGCAACAGCGGCACCGCCGCCTGGTCGTAACCAGGCCAGTAGTCCAGGTTTTCGGCGGTCACCACCTTGTTCAGCGCCTCGCGGTAGTGGCGGCGGCCGATCGCCAGCTGGTCACCATCAACTTCGTAGCGAGCGGACAGGAACGGGTATTCCTTCTCGCCGACCACATACTCGAAGCCGATCGGCAGGTCATCGAACAGGCGGGGGTTGCCGCCCAGGGCCTCAGCAATGGCTGCACGGCACTGGTCGATGGCGTCGTGGTAGAAGGCCGCCGCCAGCAGGTAGTCGTAGTTGACCACTGCCTTGCCGAACGGCTCGGGGCCGCCATCCTGCGCGGACTTCAGCTCGAAGGCGCGTAGCGACTGGCCCAGGTACCGCAGCGCGTCGATCCTGGCCTTGCAGCGGTGGCCGGTCTCGGGGTCCAGCCAGGTTAGGGTGAGCTCATTCAGACGGCTGCCGTGGGCCTGGTTCGGGTCGGCGAAGAACGGCCGCAGGCCCGGGTGATTCAGCACCTTGCCGCTCAGCTGGGCGACCAGCTCGGCATCGGCGGCGCTGATCACCTCGGCACCTGGGTGCTCCTTCTCGAAGCGGTCCCACCACTGCTGGCGCGCCTGGGCATCCAGCCAGGCATTGTTGGCCTTGGTCCCGGGCTTGGAGTCCTTGCCGTCGACCAGCTGCTTGTCGGTGGGCCGCCGCGGTGCATCCGGTGGCAGCACCACGTACTCGGCGGCGTACCGCTCGGGCTCGAGGATCGCGGCATGGGTGAGGGTGCCGATGCGGAACGCGGCGGTGTCCTCACGCTGCGGCGCCAGGGGGTCGCGGTACGCGGCCCAGGCGTGAGCGCAGGTGCGCCGGTAGGCGATCTTCAAGAGGCTGGCGTTCCAACCCGGCATGGCGTCGTAGGCCTCGCGGGGCAGACCGAGGAAGGCCTGGGGATACGGGCCCAGGTCGGGCAGCTGCGGGGCAGCCGGTTCAGCAGCCGCCGCGGGGGCGCTGGCGGGTGCTGCAGCAGGGCCGGCTTCGGCTGCAGGTTCCGGGGCTGCTGGTGCAGCAGCTGGGGCGTCCGACGCCGGCGCGGGGGCCGGTTCGGCAGCCGTGGCTTCGGCCGGCGGCAGGAACGGAACCTCCTTGTTCAGCGGGCCGGCGGTGGCCAGGGCGGCGGCGATGGCGGTGGCGGCGGTGGCCTCCGGAGCGGGGGCGTCGGTGGCGGGGGCGGGCGCCTTGGTGCGGGCGCGGCGGGTCGTGGCGGTCATCGGCAGATCGATTGATGGACTTCGGTGGCCAGCTGCACGCCCGCAGCCAGGACGGCCACGGGGAGCAGGAACAGGGACAGGCGTCGCATGGGGTTCAGAGGCGAAGGCAGGCCTGGGTCGTGGGGGCATGCGCGTTGCAGAGGCGATCGATGGACTGCTCGGCAGGGCCGGCAGCAGCGAAGGCGGCAGCAATCACGATCACGACAGCGACTGCGGCAGGGCAGATGGAAGCGCGGGAGCGGGCGGGGCCGGTCATGAGCGTTCCGGCGGCAGGAGGCGGCTGTACCGCTCGGGCGGCGGGGGCGTCGACCACACGCGGCGGCCGTTGAGGATCAGGCAGGGCTGGCCGTCACAGAGCACCCTCTGCGGCGGCTCTGGATCGGGGTTCGGGCGGGGGCGAGGTGGGGCGGCGATCATGGTTCGGTGGCGGGGAAGCAGGGCGGCGGTCAGAGGCAGATGTCCTGGAGCAGATCGGCGATCACGTCGTTCTGCGCGGCCAGGTGCTGCCGGGCCTCCAGCAGCCGGCAGCCGAGCGACGACGTCGGTGTTTTCGACACCTCGTTGGTCGAGGGCCTGTCCGCCTCCGCGCCGTGATGGGCGAGGACTGGCTGCAGGCGCTGGCGCAACATGGAGACCAGCTTTTCGGTCTTGATGGCTACATCGGAAAGGCGGTCCAGCTCTCGCTCGATCTCACCCGGCTCGCGGGAGGGCTCGCTGTGGGCGACGAGGAAAGGGGCTCAGGCGGAAATCATCGACTGCATGGGCGGACAGGATCAGACGGGGTTGCGGTGGTGATCGGGATACAGATTGCCCCGGCTGAGGCGAAGCCGGGGGCTTGCTTCACACAAAGGCGGCCTGCTCGCCCTCCTCTTCTTCGGACTGGGCGGCCTGGGCGGCAGCAGCGGCTTCGGCGATCTCGTTGATCCGCTCCTGGGTGAGCAGCTTCTGGCCGTCACTGGAGTCGCCTTTGTTCCAGCGACGGCACACATCGTCGCTGCCCAGCAGCTGCATGACCCGATCGAACAGGGCGACCGGGACCGTCTCGATGCTCTCGATGCCGTTGACCGCAAGCTCAGCCGCGAAGGCCTCCACGCCGATGGGACTGAGCATGTAGCTCACGCCACGCTGGATGGTGGCCACCTGCTCGGCGTTGATCTTCGGCACTGCCTCCGAAGGCTGCACACCGCCGGGAACCGCCGGGGCGGCAGCGGCCGCGGGGGGCGGCGCCTCAGCGGGCGCGGGGGCAGGCGGGGCTGCAGCGGCAGCAGCCGGAGCACGGGCTGGCGCGGGATGCACCACGGTCACCTGGGCCGGAGTCACCGGCTCGGCAGCGGCCGGGGGTGCTGCATCGGGCCGGGCGGCCATCAAGTGGTTCAGGGGCAGATCCTGGGCCGATCCCAGTTCTTCCTGGCGCTGCAGTTCCATGGCATGCGCCATTTCCGCCGACGATGGCAGGTACTTCAGTACCTGGAGCAGCACGACCTTGCGGGCGTACATTTCCGGGTGCCGGAAGCTGTAGTGACCCCGGCCCTGCTTGTTGATCTTGTCGCGGTGCCGCCAGACCTTCGGCATCGTCCAGACCTCGATCACTGGGTATTCGCTGCCGTTCACGCGACCGATCGCGTAGACGTAGACCAGCTTCTCGGGGTCGATTTCCTCGCCTGGGCGGTGATGAACGAACGGCTTGTCGCCGAGGGCGTAGTCGAACTCGTCACCCTCGAACACGGCGCCGGTCCAGACGGAGGCGCGGCCAGTGCGGCTGACCAGGTCGACCAGGCCCTTCCAGCCGGGGACGAATGTGCAGGTCTCCTTGTACGGGATCAGGTAGCAGGCGCCGTTGATCCCGGGCTCGAGGCCTAGGGCGCAGGCCTGCATGACTGCACCGAGGAACGAGGCCTTGTCGCACTTCAGCAGGTCCGGGTTCTTCCGCACCTCCGTCAGGGCGATGCGGGCCAGGCGGTCGGCGGTGACGTGGCTGGGGAGGGCCCGCGCCATTTCCTGCTTCACCCTGGGGTCGGAGAGCAGGGCAAGGATGCCGCCTTCCTCGCCGGAGGCATTCGGACGGGCGGCCACGCGGCTGGCGGGCATGGAGAGGCCGCCGGTGGGCGGTGCGGGGCGGCCGTTGCGGCGGACTGGGGTGTTGGCGGGCATTCCGGGTAGCTGGGTTTTCAATCTGATCTTAGTCCAGATTGGCAACCTGTTGCAACTGGTGTAAATCCTGATGCGTATCGTTACGGGCTGTTGTAATTCCAGCGCCATGGTGCACGCCGCTACCGCGCGGTCTTTCGCACGGTTGGCCGCTAAGCGAATCTGAGCTTAGTCTTCATTCCTCCTTAACCATCATGCTTTGTTGCCGGCCGTGATCATCCTTGCCCAGACCCCTCACGAAGCTGATCTCCTCGCCCGCCGCCTCCAAGCCATTCAGCATCTCCTCGGCCAATCCGTCATCACCAACCTCCAGACCGCTGACCTTGAGCCCCTACTTGCCGTCGATCGCGCGCTCCGCACCGCTCGCCTCCACTCCTCAACTCGGCGACAGCAGTAGCCGCAGCTTCTCCGCATCGGCCGGCACGTTCCCGCCATTCAGCGTCTGCAGCATCCGCGCCAGTGCCTCCCTTTCGCTCACCAGCTCCTCCGGCTCATACACCCGCATCCCGGTCACCACGGCACGCAGCGCATCGCGTCGCGCCTTCTCCTTCACCCCATACGCATCCACGATGTGCGTCATCCCCTGCGTCAGCAGCAGCCCTTCCTGCTGGCACCACTTCTGCAGCCAAATGCTCAGCTCTTCGCTCAGCCGCCGCGCCTCCCGGGCACTCACGCCATCATCCGCCAGGCCCTGCGGCTCGAGGCGACCCAGCCAGATCATCGACAGGTCACCCGCGTTCAGCGGCAGCCCAGTGCTCGGATGCCGCAGGTAGAACGGCCGCTTCAGTCGGCCTTTCAGAGAGTTCGGCAGCGGCGCCGGCTTCTCCAGTGCCTTCACATCCGGGCTGTCATCCCCCGCCAGGTGCGCCAGGTGCAGGTTCAGCTGGCCCAGGGCATCGATCGTCCGCGGACCGATCGCTTTCAGCCGCCCGGTCCGCAGGTACGAGATCTGGCTGGTGCTCAGCCAACCGGGTGTTCCCGGGTTCGCCCACTCGCTCAGCACCTTCAGCTCCGCATGGCTCAGGTCGTTGCGCAGCAGCAGCGTCTTGATCGCTTTCGCAAACACCTGCCGGCCATGATCCAGACGGGCCAGGCCATCGGCGCTGATCTGCACCATCACCATCGGGCGGGGACCCAGAAATAATCTCACGACGAAACAACCCCCAGTAGAGACTTAGACCAATCCAAGCACGAATCTGGATTAGGACTAAACCCACTGGTGCGGTTTTCACCCCACCTGCTGCTTTTACGCCTCGTCGACGGCCCCCTCAGCCGGCACCAGGCTGATGCGCCCGCGAGCCACCTTGATCGCCACTTCATCGCCAGGCGCCAGCCCCAGCTGTTCCACATACCGCTTCCCGACCACCAGGGCGCCGGTGGTGATCACCTTCGCCGTGTACGGCAGCTTCCGCCCACTGGGCACCTGCGCACCGGTCGGTGCGCCATGCGCTGCCGCCAGCGCCTTGTAGTACGCCGTGAAGTTCAGTCGCTCACCGCCGTCCTTCTTCTGGCTCGCATACCCACAGGCTCGCACCAGCTCGGACTTCGATGCACCCGGCATCGCCTTCACCTTCGCGATCAGTTCGGCGCCGGTCAGCGGTTCACTCATGGTCATCTTGATTGGGTGCTGTCGCCGATCTTAGTCCAGACCAGTATGTAGCGCAATGAAAACCTAGCCATAAGGTGCCCGTTTCGACTGGTTGTCATGCTTGTTGAGATCGACCTTGGCGACGACGACAAGGCCATGCGCGCACTCATGAAGACCGTCCACAACATCGAAGACGGCCTCGGCGCTGATGGCATCGGCCACGGCAAGCTGAAGCCGCCGCTCGAGCCTGAGGACCAGGCCGATCAGAACGGGTGACGTTCGGCGGGCCCAGCCACCTTGGCCGCCAGGTCGAGGAACTTCTGGCGGATCTCGGCCTTCACGACGCCGGCCAGGCACTCCTCGATCGATGCGCCGAGGCCTGCGGGTTCCTCCTTCGGCAGCACTTCATCAACGGCGGCCTTCAGGCTCATGGCGATCCCGCCGCGGTGCGATTCGGTCGGCTCCTGCCAGTAGGCATTGAGCACCTTGTACTCGGGGTCGTCGGTGCTCATGGGTAGGAAGGCGGCGCCCCGATGTACCCGCCATAGGGCCGGAACACGGGAGCAGGACTGATCGGCTGGCTGCCCGGCAGCGGGGTGGCCCGGTAGCCGGTGCCGGGGTACGGCTCGGTGATTTGCACCGCCGGCCGCCCGTAGGGGTCGTTCACGGTGCAGCCGCCGATCGATCTGGGGGTGGCCCCCAGGATCCCGCAGGGCTGGGCCAGGGCCCGTCCGCTGGGGTCGATCGCAGAGCAGCTGGCCAGAGCCAGCAGGAGGAGGGGGAGGGGTTTCATGGGGCGGATGGGGCGGGGATGCCTGCAAAATCGAGTGCCTGGCAGATGCCGGTGGGGTGGCTGGTGTTGCACAGCAGAGTCGAGAGCAGTCCAGCGTTTCCACTTTGGGCGGCTGCCGCCCATGCCTGCGCGATTAGGGCCGCCTGGCTGGGCGGGTCGCCAAGCATTGCGGAAAAGGCGGCGCTCCACGTGGGGAAGGGTTTCATCGCTGGGGGGAGAACAGCAGGAACACGAACAGGGTCAGCACCACCACCAGGCTGACCAGGAGGATGGCGGTGATCAGGTCAATCATGGGTGGCCTCCGGCAGCGGGAGCGCGTAGTGGGGGGACCACCTGAGCTTCTGTTTAGCGTCGCATTCGCTGTATTGGCGAAGCTCCCATTTTGCTGGCTCCGAGTAATAGTCGCCAGTGTCTCCGATCGCATAGTTATAGCCAGGGGATTCGACCCATACTTCGCCATCGCTGTTGCACTCGTGATCTTCCGGCAGCCTCTCCGCGACCGGCACCGGCGCGGCCTGGCCGCCGTAGCGGGTGAGCAGTTCCGAAGCGCTTGTGAGCATACTTGCCGGGAAGTGTCTACCTGCCTTCAGCGCATTTTCCGCCTCAAACGCAAGCCAGCGACTGAGTTCAGCGGCTTCATCACTGGGCTGCTGCGGCGCGGCCCCCAAGACGGCAGAGCTCGCGTTGCGTTGTACCTGCTCGGCAAGATCAGCGGCAAGCTCCGGCGGGCAACTGGGATGTTTTGCGTAGGACTGAAGTGCCGCCATGGCCGCATCGTCTGCACCATCTACGCGCAGCACAAAGCAGGGGAACTCCACGGGAGACCCATCAGTGCTTCGATGGATGATGTATTTCCCATGGAGGCCCTTGGGTTCCTGCTGCGGCGCGGCCGACAGCGCGGCGTCGATCTCCTGCATTAGCCTTCGATGCTCATGCGGGGCGTCCCCCTCTGCGTCCATTTCGTATTCATGGAACTTTTGCCTGGCACGGGCCAGCAGGGCGCGGAAGTCGGGAGGGTGGGTCATGGTTGGGGCTACAGAATGTCAACGCGGAAGAATCGCCCGCTAATCAATCGCGGGTGACAGTCGTATTCCTTGGCGCGAACACAGGAAATCTCAGCAGGGTTCGCACGGCGCAAATAGCCAGCATCGTGTGCGCTCAGTGCGGTGGCGTAGCGGGCTTTCGCTGGGCCAGGTGCAGCGACGACACCTTCGCCTAGATCAGGCTGCTTTGTGATCCAGCACCTGTATGCGCGGTCTTGACCTGTCATCCCACCCTCTTCCTCAACCTTCGAGCCCAGCCCCAGGCAGCAGCGACACCAGCCAGCCCAAGCGGCCCCGGCACATCAGCAGGAGCAGGCCGGCACCTCACCACCGGCGGCGCCACGGGGCTCGGTACTTCACCCGACGCCGCTCCCGGCCACCAGAGTCCGAACGGGTTGATGGCAGATGATGCGTCACCACCTGGGGCAGCGATAGCGCCGCCGCCGCGATGAATGCCAGCAGGATTCCCGCCAGGAGCAGCACCGGCATCGGAGAAGGTGGCGGGTCGCCGCTCTGGATGGACGGGATCGATGGGCAGATTGGCAGGGTCGTGGAGTACATCAGCGTGCGCTGGGGCGGTGTGGCAGGCGGTGAGGAGTGCTGCGATGAGCGCGGCGGTGGGGAGGTGGGTCATGGCGTCCTCCACGGATTGCGGCCGGCGGCGATGCCGGAATCGAAGACCTTGCAGCACAAGGCGTAGAGCCACACCTTTTCGATTACGTCGAGGTCGGGTGCATCCAGCCCAAAGTCCTGGCGGCCGACCCATTCCTCGAACGCCACGAAATCAGCGAAGCCATCGTGCTGCTCGGCATCACCAGGGCCCCAGGGCGAGATCGGCCACAGGTGCCGCTTCGGCCACGGTTCATCCCACCAGCACGATCCTGGTCGCAGCACCGAGGCTGGTTGGCAGAAGCGCGGGAAGAACCCACTTGCGCTGCTGTTCTCCCAGCAGATCCGACCGATCCGGCCACCGGCGCTGGTGATCTCGATCACGATCCTGCCTCCTTGGCGAATCCCTTAGGGCCTGTCTTTTCCTTCGCTGGCCTTAATCTTCCCCTGCGTGTCTGCCTTTCCATGGATCGGCGCAAGGCTCGACCGTCTGGAGCGTTCCACATCGTCCAGTCACGTCCTTTCCCTTTTACCGCGTTGGCCAGGTCGCTGGGGTAGGTCTCAATGGTGCCTGGGGGCGTTGCGGTGCAGGGCTTCGGTCCCTCGTTATTCATGCTGCCTCCAGCAGCGAATGGCGCAGGTCGTCGATCATCTGCTGGATCTGCTCCAGCCGCTTCAGCGGGTCTTCTGGTGCCTTGGGTTGCCAGCCTGGCGTGTGCTGCCATCGTGGCTCGATCACATCGGCCCAGTGCTGCACGATCCAACCGTGATCAAACAGCACCTGCACGTTGCCATCTTCATCGCCATCAGCGGCGCATGGCATCCGGTGGCTGAGCGGCGTCGGCCACTGGCAACTGCTTCCATTCCTGATCCTTTGGATCGCTTCCTGTTCCTCCTCGGTCAGATCCATCAATGGCATCGGTCTTCTCGGTTCAGGTGATTCGGTCGGCGGTTCTCAGCTGGCGTTGGCGGGCTTCGCATCCAGCAGCAGCTGCTGTTGCGACGACCTGGCAAACCGGGTGTCCTCGTCGGTGTACTTCCGCGAGTAGCTCACCTTCGCTTTCACGTCGGTATGCGTGAACGCACGCTCGAACGTCAGCGCAAACGAAATCTTGAACACCTCGTCGGCCTTCGTCTGCACCGCTCGGTCGAAGTGCGCCTCCAGCAACTGCTCGAACAGCTCCATTGCCTTGGCCTTTTCGGTCTCGCGCAGCTCCTGTTCCTCCACGCTCATGCGCAGCTTGGTGCTGCCAGCGATCGACAACGTTGCAGCCATGGGTACCTTCGGCGGGTGGTGATTCAGGCTAGTGGTCTTAGTCCAGACCGTCAAGGTAGCCGGTGGTGGTTTAGATGGGCTTGTCCGTTCGTTGGCGCGGTTCCCTTGCCAGCGCATCGGGGTCACTGCGCCAGGCCGCACCGGCGGCTGTTGTTGGTGCGTTACACGTCACTACGGCGACAGCGCCTTGTTGCGGGGAGTCAGCCATTCGGCAGGAGGGTGGTCAGTTGCCGCGTCGCCCTCAAAAACGCCGCCGGTGCTCCGGGGCTGCTCAGGTCGATCACCGTGATCACGGCGCCCTGGTGCTCGCCCTCGCGGCAGTAGGCCTTCGTTTCGGCCGAGAGCACGACCCTGGAGTCGTTGACCAGCCGGCCGGTGTCTTGCAGCGCGTCGTAGACGGCCCGCAGCAGCTTGTCGCTGTCCGGGGGGCCGACCGGGAACGCCGGCGCCGAGGGCTTCAGGCCGCGCTTGCCAAAGTGGCTGGGTGGGCGCTGGAAGCGGAACAGGATCACCATGGCGACGGGCCCGGGAAGCGACGGCCAGGGGACGCCAACCGCCGCGACGGCGACGGCCTTCCGCCAGGCGGGCAGCCGATCGCTGGACTCCAGCAGGATCGGCCGGCCCTTGCGGTCGTTGCCTTTCCAGTCCTTGCTGCCCTTCGGCGCCGGGTGACCGATCACGGTGAAGGTGACCCCACAGGACTGGCCCCCAGGATCGCCTGGAAGGTGCCTGTCGGTCGCTGCCGATGGAATCATGGGCAGCGACGGCTGCAGGGCTGCTCCCGGGGCGCCTGGGTGCCGATCCCGGCGCGTGGCTGTTGCCGGTGGATCCGTCATCGGCTCGACATGGCCCTGGTCATCCAGGCGTCCTGGTCGACGGTGTCGACCCACAACGGCAGCACCTGATCGGGGTTCAGCGCCTTGAGGCGCAGCTGGCCATCGACCAGCCAGATCACGAACACCCGGCTCAGCCAGCCGAGGCGGTTGTCGACGACCATCGCGGCGGCAGCCCCCAGCTCGGCCCGCACCGCCAGGTCGTTCAGCTGCTCGGGGCGGGCCGTCTGCAGGATCCCGATGCCCAGGTGGCCATCGGAGGCGAAGCGCACCAGCAGGTCCGCGGTGGTGCCGAGGGCCCGCCGTGGATCCCGCAGGTGCAGCGGCGCCTGCAGCACCTCGAAGCGACCCCACATCGCATGGCTGGCCATGGCCAGCAGTTCGTCGCCACAGCGGCCGGCCAGGGCTGCCGGCGGCCGCCAGGCAGCGCGGTCTTCCGGGGCGGTGCCGGCGAAGGACACCAGGGCCTGTCGCAGGAGGTTGTCGCGTTCTGGGCGGTCACGCGGTGGCGGATGCACCCGGTCGATCAGGTACCGGACGGGCATCAGGGCGTCACCGTTGGCGGCCCGGTACACGCCCGCGATCGGATCCGGTCGCACGGCCTGGGATGCGGCGTTCGTCACGACCACCCTCCAGCCACGGCGATGGCCTGGCTCTCGACCGAGATCGGCGCACGGCGCGCGGCCTGCAGCTCGGCCCATGCCTGCCCGTTGGCGGCGATCCACTCGCGGGCCAGGTTCCGATGCGGCAGCCGCTTGCCGGCCCAGCGGTAGGTCATCACCGGCCCACGGCGCCGCAGGTCGCGGGGCATGGTCCGATCGGCCGGGTAGCTGGACCGGGCCCGGTCGTCTTCGATCGCCTCGAAGCCACCAGCGGGCACGTCGAGGTCTTCCAGCGTCCAGCGGCCATCGAGCACGCCGATCGCCAGGTCACGGCCGACGCTCATGACTCGAACAGCGACTGGAGAACGCCACCAACCGCAGCAGGCGGCGCGTCAGCACGGCGGGGCACCCGGTCGTTGAAGCTGGGGCCTGGCGTCGGCGGGGCGCTCAGGTCGACCACGGGGCTTACTCGGCCGCTGGGGTCACGGCCAACGAGCGACTGGTTCGGCACCGCTCGCCAGCCAGGCGGCAGGCCCGGGGGCTGCTCGACCAGCACCCCGGCGGCCACCAGGGCGGCCTGGCAGTCGGGCCGGTACCGGCTGGTGTCCGGTGGTGCCGACTGCAGCGCCTTCAGCCGCTCGGCCTGGGCCCGCTGGTAGATCCCCAGCTGGTAGGAGTCGGCGAAGGCCGGGTCGATGTCGGGCAGGGCCGGCAGGCTGCTCTCGTCCGGCTCGAACACGGCCAGCAGCACCTCCGCGAGGCTCGGCATGAACCGGCAGCGGAGCATCGCCTGGGCGACGCCGAAGTCGAACGCCTCGGCCGGCATGTGCGGGGCGGCGGCCTTCAGGGCGGCGAAGGCCATCGAGCAGCCCAGGGCGTCGGTCTGCCTGCCGTAGAGGCCAGCGAGGCCCTTCCAGGCCCTGGCGAAGTGGGTTGCGGTCAGGTCGGTCATGGTGCTCACGGGTGATGGGGTTCCGGGGGTGGCTCCCCGAACAGGGCGGCCATTTCGGCGACCAGATCGCCGCCGGTGGTGGTCTGACCAGGCAGCGGGCGGCCCCGCGCCTGGCTGGCCTTGGAGCCGTAGCGGAGCCAGTTGTCGAAGCCGATCGAGATCCAGGGGCGGCCGTTCTCCCAGGCCTGCACGCCAAGCACCAGCTGATTGCGCACCACCTCGGTGCCGCCGGCAGGGTGCGCCTGGATCTGCTCCAGCTGGCCGAGCAGCAGCGACCACGCCTGCTGGCTCTTGACGCCACGGCGCTTCGGCCAGAAGGCCAGGATCTCGCGCTCGACCGGCAGCAGGGCCGCGGGTATGAGCTCAGCGGTCGGGCGGAATCGCAGGGCCCCGGCGCTGACCGGCTTCGTGTCGGCCGGTGGCTGGTGGTCCGAATCGGGACACGGATCGACAACCGGCTGCTCAGTCGGCGCGTCCCCCGCTTGCGGGGGACCTACAGGGGGTTCTTCTTCTTCTTTGATCTTCTTGTTTCTTGATCTACTTCCTGTCGTTTTCAGCGACCCTCCCCCGTCGTTGAGAACGACACCCGGTTTTACTGGGTTCTCTTCAGAACCCCTGTATCGACGGGTGTCGTTCTGAGCGACACCGGTGTCGTCCTGAGCAACACCGGTGTCGTTTTCCGCGACACCTAAACCCCAGTGTTCATGGGTGTCGTCCTGAGCGACTCCACTTTCGGCGTTCTGCGCCTTTTCGGGCTGCGGTGGCGTCACCGTGGTTGCTGCTGCTGGTGCTCGTTTCGACCGGCCACGGGGCGGCCGGATCCGCTCCGCACCAATCGAGGCGGCCACCTGCTCGTCGGTCGGCCAGATCCTCAGCTCGTAGCTGTTGGGCAGGGTGCGGCCGTCCTGCGAGGCCCTGGGCAGGCGCTTCACCCAGCCCTTGCGCTCCATGTCGTTCAGCACCTTGATCACCGTCGACCGGTGCAGGCCGATCGTGTCGCCGATGCGTTGCGTAGAGGGCCGGATCCGCGGGTAGTGCAGCTGCAGCACCCACAACACCGCGATCTCAAGGTGCGATGCCTGGCCCGCCAGCCAGTTCGGCAGCGGCGTGAAGTGCGGTCGCGGTGATCCGTTCAACGCCTGGGATTCGGTATCCCGCCCTGGCGCAGGTTCCTGGCTCGTCATGTACGATTCCTGAGCGATCTGGCTCTGGGGTTCAGGTCACGAGGCGGCATCGGATGGCTCTGGTGTCAGCTGGTGGTTCTCAGCAATTCCTTCAACTGCCCAAACCAAAGAAGGGAATGAAGCCCGCCGCTCGGCGGGCTTTTTCGTGCTCATCCCTTGTGGCGGCTCAGTCTAGGTCTCGACTCAGATCACAGCGTTGGGGAGGAAGTTGCCCCTGCGGGCGTCAAGACCCTTGATCAGCGGTCGCGAGCTGGTAGCTGCTTCATTGCCCGGTCGATCAGCAGTCGAGCAAACGCAGAGCGCGACATGAGCTCACCGGCTTGTGCGTCGAGCCACTCCACTTGAGCCGGCGGCAGATCGAGGGTGATCACGTTGCGGCTGCGTTCGTGGGTGGTGAACTTTCTGTTCATCGATGCCGATCCAGACTGAGATCACGCTAGCGTATCTCCAGCTGTTGGCTGGTCGATAGCCGCCGCAAAGCGCCTCTGCTGATCCAATGACGTCTTCCCTGTGCCGCCTCGACTCTGAGGTTGTCCCCCAACCCAACCGGATCCGACAGGGAGACCTCTGGCAGGACACCCACGGACGGCTGAATCTCGCAACGCCATGCAGCGCGCCGGGGCTGATGGTCATGGTCCCAGTCGATCAAGATCTGCCGCCGCTGGCCATGGATGCGGGCAGGCCCTACCCGTGGCAGCGCGTCCAGTGGGGTGGGCTGCTGTGAGCACCATCCCCGACGAGTACACCGCCGCCGGTCACCCGTTCTACGTGCTGGTGGTCTGCGATGACAGCGGCAAAGGCGAGGGCGATCCGATCGTGTGGGAGCACACGTTCCCGGCCAGCGTCACCCTGGGTGCCGTGATGGCCCACCAGCAGCGCATCGGCAGCCGGTATGGCCGCAGCTACATCGCCGAGTGCAGGATTATCCCCGAGTCACTGAAGGATCCAGCGGCCGACAAGGCCGGACTGTTGCCGCCCGCTGAAGGAGAAGCACCGTGAGCAGCCCTTCGCTCACAGGTGACGCGGTGCTGCGTGAAGTCGCAGCCATGCACGCTGAAGGCTTCCAGACGTTCAGTGCTGGCACCCTGGCCGAACGCCTGTGGCCCGGGCACCGGCACCACAACGCCAAGGGGCAGGTGTTCCCGCTTGGCGCGGCCGTCGCAGCGCGGCTCCTGCGCCAATGCCCTGCGGCAGAGGAGATCGAGTTCCGCAGGTGGAAAATCCTGCCCCATCGCTTGCTGCCGCCGGCCGAGGGGGAAGCATCGTGAGCACCCCGCTCCTGCAGCCCGACACGATCCCCGAGGTGGGCAGCTTCTACCTGGTCCCCTGCGCCCGAGCGATGGCCCAAAGCCGGGATGGCGAGTGGCGGCCGAACCTGCGCCACCCGTCCGCCACCGCCGCCAACAAGGGCTGGGTGCCGGTGATCGGCGAAGTGCATGAAGACCGCGAAATGATCGGCTTCCAGCCGGATCACATCCACGTCGACGTGCGGTTCGCCTGGCTGAATGGAGAAGACGCCTGGCGTGTCATGTCGCAGCCGCTGGTGGCCCGCGACCATTCGTGGGACGAGATCCACCGCTCAGAGCCCACCCGGTTCGAGTTCATGCGCCGCCGGCTGCGCTGCAAGCGGCCCGGGCAGCTGTTCCCCGTTGGGGTGTGGACACCGAAGCTGGAGCAGGCCCACGCCGGCTGCCGGGTCGGCGCCGATGGCCTGTGCCCGCACCGCGGCATCCCAATCGCCGCCGGTGAGCAGCTGCCGGATGGGTCGATGGTCTGCCCTGGCCACGGCCTGCGGTGGGGCAAGCGCGGGCAGCTGCTGCGCCGGAGGGAGCTGTGACCGCCCTGCAGGTCGAGGATCTCGATCACGCGATCCTGGGCAACCGCAAGTGGGCCCATCGCGGCGGCGTCTGGCGCGAGTGGATCGCCAGCGGCCCCGGCGGCGACTGGGTCCCCTCTGACCCGCCGCCACCCGAGGCCGAGTTCTTCAGCTACCGCCAGTGGATGCTGGCCTATGTCGCGGGCATCAAGGCCGGCGGTGCCCTGGCGGCCGCCCGCCGCGTCCGCGCCGTGCAGCGGACCACCCGGGGGCTGCTGGCATGAGCACTCCCGGCCGCGTGGTGTTCCCCGACCTGCAGTCGCCGTTCGCCACCGGCGGGTACCCGGCCGCCGCCAGGGCCCTGGTCGAGGCGTTCCCGGCCCGTGGCGACGACCGCCTGTTCCTGAACTGCTGGATCCCCCAGCCGCAGCTGCAGGCGGCGATCGAGCGCCGAATGGAAGCCCATGGTGATCCGCAGCGGTGGTGGGACGGGCTGGAGATCGACTGATTCGGGTGCTTATCACCCAGATCCACTGCGGCGCAGCCGATCTTGGCGGTAGTACATTCGCTCAAGCCGTATTGCTGCGGAATGTAAAGCGCAACTGGCACACCCCTGTGGAAACACGACTTATCCACAAGTACGACCGTACTGTTCTGCCGGAAAGCATTGCGCTGGAATGTATTTCAGCGCTAGTTCACCTGCACTAAACCAGCAATTTTTGTGTAATAGTGATACGCAATTCTGGGCTTGATGTGCCAATCGGCTGTGCCAGTCATGTGCCACTTCCTGCTTATGTGTGCCACTACGTCACAGGCACAACACGGCCAGACCCGTTGCGGCGCAATAGATCCCGCCTATTCCAGTACGCATGTATCAGCGCCATGGTGTGACGCTCTGGCGCACACTGAGCGCAGGGGCACGACCCCACGGAACTCGACATAGCCGGGCAACCGGCGCGGGCGGTCGGCCCGATCCCGGTGGTGGTCCATCCCCTGGCACCCCGCTGAGTCCGCCAGGACTCACCACACACCGGAGATCGACATGACCGACCAGACCCGCTCCCTCCACCAGGAGGACGCCATCGAGGCCCTGATTGCAGAGGCCGAAGCGGCACTCGTGGTGTACGGGGCCTCCATCGATCGGGGGCTCGCGCTGGCCGCAGAGATGCACCAGCTGGCCGACTCGATCGACGCCGGCATGGGCAACGCCCACGCCGAGCTGATGGAGTGGCTCCCCTGAGGGCGCCCGCCGGGGGCGTCACCCCGGCACCTGACTCCCTGCACCACCGGACACACCCCATGACCACCACCACATCCCCCCTGATGGCCGCCTGGCAGAACGACATGGAGGAGGCGCACGACAACGCCATCGACGCGCTGCGGGCCATCGAGGCGCTGCAGGCCACCGACACCTGGCACGCCATGCCCCGCTCCGTTCAGCTCACGCTGTGCGCCTCCCACGCCGCCCTGGTGGGCATCACCAACGGCCTCGTCGAGGCGGGCGTCTGATGGCCACCAGCGCCGCCCGCACCCGCCGCTACCGGGCCCGGCTGGCCGGCCTGCCTGATCCAGCGGCGCCGCAGCCATGCCCCCTGTGCGGCCGTCTGGTGCGCTCCAGGCGCACCGCACCGCTCTGCAGCCAGTGCTGGAAGCGATCACCAGCAGGCCGCGAGGCGAACCGGCTCCGGATGCAGGCACGACGGGCTGCCGCTCAGCCGACCTGATCTTCCAGCCCATCGATCAGCAGTGGTGAGCTGAGCAGCCGCCACCGCTTCGCCAGCAGCGGCCGGTGGCCGGCCAGGAAGTTCCGCACCGTGTGGTATGAGATCCCCTTCGCCGCGGCGAATGCACGCTCCTGCCCGACGATGATCTCCAGCCGGCGGTTGCACGTCAGGTCACGCAGCACCCACCGTGGGGCGTTGTTGTCGTTCGGCTGATCGTCCGCTGATCGTTTCACCCACCAGATCCACGTCCCGCCGCTGTTCCCCCTGGTCACACGTCGCAGCAGACCCTGACGATCGAGCCGGCTGAGGCAGCGGTTCAGCGTCGCCCGCTCGGTGCCCAGCTGTTCCGCCAGATCCGTCAGCGTCGGCCACCATCCGGGCACCAGCTGCTCGATCTGCACCAGGGTCATCGCCTGCTCAGCCCTGAGTCGCCGGCGGAGGTGGGCCAAGAACACCGGGTCGATCATCGCCGGACGAAGACCGCGCACTCGGTGCCGGCCACCACCAGGCCGAGCTCAGCCGGCTCAGGGAAGTCGAGGGTGCAGCGGATGTTGCCAACGGACCAGTGGCGGCAGTCCTCACACGATCGCCACCGCGGCAGGTCCGGTCGCACCTTCCGGTGGATCTCACCGCTGCGGATCTTGCCGACCAGTTGCCCGCTGCAGCCGAACTCTTCCGCAACCACACGCCGCGGGACGCCATGACTGGTCAGCGCACGGACGACCAACGGCTCGATCGTGGCGGTCCCAGCGAAGCGGTAGGAGATCACAGGGCCCCCTCGGGCAGCACCTGCCCCTTGATCCGTGCATACCGGCGGTTCAGGGCCGCCCACACCTCACGGTCCTTGAACTTGAAGTGCACCGTGCCCTTCTTGTAGGCGCGGAAGTCGAAGAATCCCCACTCACGCCATTCACCAGGCGTGATGTTGTGGAAGCCTCCATCTGGATCCTGCACTTCAGCATAGGGTCGGCCAGTGATGAAACACAGCGCCTTGATCAGGTCGCGCATCTCATCAAGCGCGCTGCCGTAACCCTTGATGCTCACCCCGCCGCCACTCCAGGCCAACTCCGCCAGGTAGGGAAAGACCAGCTTTTGGTTGAGCATGTAGCCCGAGTTTGTCACCCATCCCTCGACGTTCCACCGGTTGTCCTTGGTGTGACGTGTGAGCTTGTCGATCACATCCTCCACTGCTCGATCGATCCGCTGCTCTTGTGTTCCGGCGACGATCTGCAGCATGCGAAACAGGTTTCGCTCTGTGAACGGGATCTGGCTCTGCTTCTCCACAAAAGCGTTGATGTCCTTCGACAGCTGGCTGGTGGCCATGTGGGTCGGAAGGAACTCGGCGAAGACGTGCTCCCAGGCGGCCTTGGCCAGATCCTTGCGGAACCGATTGCGCGTGACAGGGGCCCCCTCGATCGTGACCTGCAAGCCCAGCTCCTTGCCGAAGAAACCACCCAGAACGCCCTGCAGGCGGATGCCCGCCTCGACCTGCTCATCAAAGATCCGGCAGGCCTCCACGTAGCGGTTCACGATGTCCCGACTGCGGCGGTAGGGGATCAGTCCTTCACCCTGGGCCTCGATGTCGTCAGGGCCGAGGAAGAATCCCTCGAACTCATCCCCACCAGGGCGGACTCCAGGCTTCGTCAGGCGGACCAGACCGACATTCACCCGGGTGGGCCGTTCGGCGGTGGCGAACACCTCGCCCAACTCCTGCTGGATGCCGTACGCCTCGATCAACTGTGCCAGCTCGGCCTGGCGGCCCCAGCGGCCGCCGCTGATCGTGTTCCAGTTGCACAGGGCTACGATCTTGCAGCCCGGCGGTGCGATCTCCCAGGCGTGGAGGATGTGGGCCTCGTCAGCCGAGAACGGCGGGTTCATCACCACTAGGTCGATGTGGCTGACATCGGCCGGATGCACCCGCAGGAAATCGTCGTAGCGGTGAGCCGGCGTGGCGCCACGGATGCCGGTCAGCATGTCCCGCAGCTGCGGCTCCTTCTCGCACCACAGCACCTCAGCAGCGCCGCGCTCCAGGGATGCCCGGATCAAGTTGCCGCTCCCGGCGCTCGGCTCCAACACAACCCGACCGCGCAGGTCGAGCGGGTCAAGCATCTCGGTCGCGACATCGACCGGAGTGGGGAAGAACTCAGCGTTGAACATCGCTCGCCTCCGCGGTGGTCACCTCGGAGCACAGGTGCTCCAGCTCGCGGGCCAGGGCCCACTCCCAGTAGCCCTGGCGGGTGGCGCCACCGGCGACGGACAGCTGCCACTCGTCGACGGTGAAGACCGGGTGCTGGCCCCAGTAGCCGCCATGGGCGCGGGACAGCTCCTGAGCAGCGCGGCTCATGGTCGGATCCGCGGGGACGCCGCTGGTCACGATCCCGATAGAGATCGCTTCGGTCGAATCGGGATGGCTCATGCTGCCTCCTGCTGGCCGGCGATGTGGGGGAGCATCCCGCTGGTGTGCTGGACCTGGATGCTGCCTGGGCCCCGCGGGCCGACGATCCAGAAATGGCCGGTGCCATCGGGGACCGCCTGCGGATCGCTCTCCTCGTAGATGCTCAGGGCGCTGCGGATCTGCTTGTCCAGCGCTTTCAGATCGGAGACGGCCTGCCGGAAGCGCTGCTCAGCGTCGTCGCGTTCGGACAGCAGCCTGGCGACTTCTTGTAGCCGTGGATCGGTGCTCATGGGCCCTCCGGGGGCTGATGGGTAATTCAGGGCGCAGAGCCCTGCAGCTGGCCTGTGGCGGCCTGGTGCAGGGGTCAGGGGAGCAGGGACAGCTGCTGGATGGCCGGGGCCTGGGCCGCCTGTCTGGCGCGCTCGTCGGCCTCCAGCTCGCGGATGATCGCCTCAGCGGCCCGCCGGATCCGGCGGCTGTCGGCGGCGATCTCGGCCGCGTGGCGGGCCGCTGAGTCCGGTGGCGCCGGCAGCGGCCGCCGGGGCGCCACCGGCTGAGCAGGCACCGCCACCGGGGGCCGACCGATCGGGAACGGCCGGATCACGTAGGCCGGGTGCTGCCGTTCGTCCAGCACCAGGGCCAGGCGGTCACCGGGCTGCATGGCCATGGCCACCAGCAGGTCGCGCCACTGCGGCGCCACCACCAGATCGTGGCGGCCGGGGGCCGTGCCGCTGACGCCATCGACGAACAGCAGCCGACCGTCGTCGCTCAGCCGCTGGAACACCGCCTGCCGGTGGCGGTGCGCCTCGTCGTGGCGGCCGGATGGCACCAGGCCCAGCCGTGTCGCTGATCGCGGCGCCAGCGGCGCGGCGGCCGTTTGCAGGGGCTCCAGCGGCGGCCCGTGGATCACGGTCACCGCTCCGGTGGCCATGGCCTGCTGCAGCTGCTCCAGCAGCGCAGCGCAGACGATGGCCCAGTCGCCGCACGGCTTGGTCCCGAAGAACTCGACGACCCGGGCGCCGACCTGCGCACGCCACAGGCCTTGGCTCCAGTCCTTGGCGCCATCCAGGCGGCTGGGCCAGTGCAGGATCGTGGCGATCACGGAAGCCTCCCCAGGAACTGCTGGGCCGGGGCTCCCAGCCGGCCGCCGCCAGCGGCGAACATCCTCAGGTAAGCGGCCAGCGCCGCCGGCCGGCGGCGCTTCAGGTAGGCCATCCAGCACGGGTCCACGAACCGAACCGGCTCGAACAGGGCCTGGATGATCTGCTCGTCGCTGGCTGCTGCCCAGTCGTTGGGGCGGCCTTGCAGGTGTGTCGTCACGTCGGCAACCCCTGCTGGTCGACCCAGAACTCATGCAGCTGGGCCACGTCGCGCACCACCCAGCGATGCACCACGAAGTCCGGGTGCTGGCTCAGGGCCCGGCGGCGCGACTCGTAGAACGCGGCCAGGTCCAGCCCCAGCTGCTGCAGCACCGCTTCACCGGCGGCCAGGTCGGGCAGCAGCCCGTCGTCATCGGCGCGGTTCAGGATCGGCAGCCACAAGGCTGCTTCCGGCAGGCGGGCCAGGTTCTCGGCCATCGTCTCGCGCAGGCTGCGGAACACCAGGCGGGTCATCGCGCACCTCGGGCGGGCTTCGGGGCACCGGCGGTGGCGGCGCGGACGGCGAACAGGTGGCCAGGCCAGAGCTTCCGGCCCTCGGCCGCGGAGCGGTGCGCCAGCGTCGCGCTGTGGTAGACGCTCTCGGGTCGCCAGGCGGTCCAGCCCTCGCGGTTCTCCAGCGAGGCCATGGGGCAGGGGGCGGCGAACCAGACGATCCAGGCGCCGGGGCGCGGGGGCTGCGGTGATCGGGTCATGGCGCGAGGTGGTGGTGATCGGGATAGAGACTGGTCGAGGCTCAGAAAATGTCGAGCCGGTTGGCGCGGACCCGGGCGGCAAGCCGCAGCAGGTCGGAGGCCGGGGTGTTGGCCCAGGCCGGGGCCCGGGAACCATCAGGGCGCTGCAGGTGGGGGAAGGTCCCCCGGGGGGAGGTGGTCACGGGGCCTCCAATGGCTTGGGCAGCTGCCGCACCACCGCCCACCAGAGGCGACTGGAGTACGCCTCCCAGCAGCACTGGCAGAGCGTCCCATCGGCGTCATCGGGCCACCGTTCGGCGGGATCCGGCACTGCAGCGGAACAGCTGGAGCAGGTGGGGGTGTTCATGCCCACTCCCCCTCCCTGAGGCACGCCACCAGCACGGCGCCGGTGCCGGCCAGCTCGAGGGCGCTGCAGATCGCCGCGGCGGCCGTGGTGGCTTCCAGCTGGTGGGTGATGCGCACGCTGCAGCGCTCGGTGGTGACGGCCCAGGGGCGTGGCACAAGGGGGTATGTGGACTGCGGCACAGAAAGCGGAAAACTGGCGAATCGGGTTCTCATGCCGCCTCTTGCTCCTGCCCCAGGTGCAGCGCCGCCCACTCGAGCAGCTGCGCCTTGGTGCCTTCGAACGATCGGCCATCGAGGAGGCGGACCCAGTAGCGGCGTTCCTGGCCACGGCCGGAACCGCGGTGACCCATGCCGGCAGTGACGCCTTCGGAGCGGTTCCAGATGTAGGGGTAGTCGCAGGAATGCGCTGGTGGGGGGAGGTTCAGTTCCTTCGAGACGGCAGCCACGACCTGGCTGATGGTGGTGTAGGTCATGCGGGCTGTAGCGAGGTGTGCAGGTGCCCGGATCACGGCTCCGGGCGGGCCGTGCGGTCAGGCCGCCTTCAACGCCCGCTGCAGGGACGACCGGCTGACACCGCAGAGCGATGCGGCCGGGCGCTGCTTCATGCCGCTGCGGACCAGTCGGACGGCCCGGGCCATGGGGTCGACGGTGTGGCCGAACCCGCAACGGGTGGGCACCGCAGCGATGGCGAAGGCCGGCACCAGCAGAGCCGCAGGGGCGGCTGCAGCGGGCAGCAGCGGAACTTCAAACTTGACGCCGGCTTGACGTTGGCTTGAAGCGGCGCCCTCCCTCACCAGCAGGCGCACCCACAGGGCCGCCAGCCGGTCGTTTGTCCGGTGCACCCACCGGCCGGTCATTTCCCCCGCCACGTAGACGCCGACCGCGAAGGCCAGCAGGCCGTGCCAGACGATGTGGGCGACCTCAGCCCAGTCGATCTCGCTCTCGATCCAGACCAGCGTGCGCCACGTGCGGCCGGTGATGTGGCCAGCAGTGCCGGCCCAGGTGTTGATGGTGGTCATGATCCTGCCCTCCAGGGCGAATGGTTTTCAGCGGAGCCGTCCACGGCTGCAACGCTGTCCCCGAATTATAGGGTCTGGTTTTACTTTTAGTGGTGGAGTCGGTCTGGGTCCAGACACGAACTGACATACATGCCGGCCGCCGCCTGGGGGTGGTCAGCGGCAGTTGATCTCGGTGATCCGCATCTTCTGGGCGGCGCCCTCAGATGCGTTCATGGCCAGCATTGCGACCTGCCCCGCGCCGACGCCACTGGTGGTGTCGTTCGTGAAGCCGATGTTTCGCCCTGCTGCATCGAGCATGGCTGCAGCCACATAAAGGCTGTCGCAGCCAATGCGTGGAACGACCTCGACAAGCATGCAGAATCGGTCTTCATTACAGCCGGGCCTGAATGTGGAGCGGCTGACTTGGAACGCAACGTCCTGCCCGGGCCACTTGGTGAAGCCCGCAGGGATCCAGCTGGGTTTCGGTGGCGGTGTCGCCGGGGCTGCTGCCACCGGTGCGGGCGGTGCTGCTGCTGACGGCGGTGGTGGCACCGGCATGAACCAGGCGGCAGCGCCACCCACGGCCACGGCTGCAGCACCCACGACGCCGATCATCAGGAGCGTCCGATCCATCCACTGTGTGGCCGGGCACCCCAGGGTAGGGGCGCCCGGCCGGTGCGGTCACTCCGACAGCACCCCACTGCGCAGGATCTTGCTCACCGCCGCATCGATCTCCCTGGCGTGTGCCGCAAGGCCGATCAACGTGACGCGATCACCCCATGTGATCTGGGTGGGCCCGGCGGCCTGCAACGGCCGGCGACGGCGCGCAGGGCGGGGCTTCCTCGCGGCGGGCTGGCGGCCCTGGCCTTGGGCGGCTTCAAGGAACCAGCCGTCCATCCACACCGCGAACGCCGGCGAGATCCAACGGGCCAGGTCCACCGCGAGCCGCGGGTGGATCCAGGTGCCCTGCAGCTCGGGGCGGCCGCCCTGGATGGTGTGGATGAGGCCGTGGTTTTCCGTGGCGGGATTTCCCGCTACGGCTGCCAGAGCTTCGATGTAAGCGGTCGTGCGGTCGAGCCGGATGTAGTCGAACCACCGGCGGCCGCTGGCCTTGCACATGGCGGTGGCGTTCACGAACCCGTCAGCGCGGCGCCGCTGGATGGCGGTGCCCTCCCAGGCCCGCACTTCGAGCGCACCGCCGCCCTGGGCGGACCGGGCCCGGTAGGCGGCCGTGCGGCAGGCACCGGAGCAGTAGGTGTGCAGCGGATGGCGACCGGTGAACTGGATCCCGCAATGCGGGCAGGTGATGAGGCGCTGCATCGATCAGGCCTCCACCGTGAAGGTGAGGTCGGGGTGCATGGCCAGCACCTGCTGCGCGGCGGCGATGGCCTCCTCCTCGGTGGCGAAGTCCTGGGAGCCCAGGTCGATGCCAGCGAGCCACAACAGGAAGGCGTTGCGGTCCTCAAACGGTTGCCCGGCCGGCATGCCGGCGGGCGTGCAGGAGCACTTCATTTCTGTTCCCGCTCGGGGCGGGGCTACACGATGGCCCGGCATCGCTGCCGAGTGGTCTCAGTGTAGAGACCATCACTGTCCATTTGTCAACCGGGACTCCGATGGAGTTTCAGAGGGCGTCGTGCGGCACCCTCACCCCTCTGCTTATTTCGAGTCAGGGACTCGTGTTGTATTCGCAGCGTCCCGGCCCGTCGAGGCTACGACGGCCCCACGCGAAGGATCCGGTAGCCCGGGTCACCACGATCCCCGGACTCGAAGTCGAGCAGCCCGGCACGCTTCAGGTTGTGCAGCTTGTTGCTGAGCGCCGGCTGCTGGCTGGTGCCCAAGATCGCCGCCAACACCTCCCATGTGAACCGCTCATCCGGCGACGGCTCCAGTCGCGCCAGCGCCAGACAGTCGATGATCGTCTGGTTCGGGAATCGATGGCGGCCGTCAAGCAGGTAGTCGATCAGGTCTTTCACTGCCCCACTCCTTGGAGCAGAGCGGCTTCGACCCTGTGGAGCAACCACTTCGGCACGATCGGCGGCTGCGGCCGCCACCGGCCGACCGCCCAACGGCCTTCCGGCAGCCACTGTGCGGTCTGATCGAGGCGCTTGCTGGTGCGGGTGTGCATCGTGAACTGCACCAGCCCTGGGATGCGGCCCGGTTCATCGAGAAGCACGACCCGCCAGTGGTTGTTGCTGGCGGTGCCGCACTTCGGTTCGTCGAGAATGACGGTCATGCCTGCTCTCCGAGCTGCGCTGCTGCTGGCCGCGAAGGCGCGCCAGAGAGCACCGCGGCGGTGTGGAGCTCGCGCCAGTAGCGGCGGCGGGCGGCGTCCCACCGCCGGCAGGCGTCGACCAGGTGGCGGCGCTCGGCGAAGCCAGCGCCGGGCTCCAGGGTGTCGGCGAACGCTTCATGCGCCTGGTCCTCCAGCTCCAGGGACTCGGCCCCGGCCAGGTGTGCCCGGGCGGTTGCGCAGCGGGCGAGGGCAACGAAGAGGGGTGTCGTCATGCCCGCCTCCACGCCCGCTCCAGCACCCGCCGGCGGCGTTGGAGGTCATCACCAGCAAGGTCGACCCGCAGCAGGAGGTTGTGCGCGCAGACCGGCGCCATCCCCTGCAGCAGGGCCTGCAGCTCGTCGTCTTGCCGGTCGGCTTCGGCCTCAATCCGTGCCGTTCGTTCGTCTTCCGCCAGGTAGCGGTCCAGGTCGATCATCACGGGATCCATCGGGCGGTCTTGATCAAGACCATCACTATGACATTCTCGTGGCCGTTTTAGTCGGCATCCAGATCAGGACCGCGTAACCTGTGACGACACCCGGCGCCTGCGAGCCCATGGACACCCTGGCCCTGGCCGACCTCCGCCCGGACCCGCGCAACGCCCGCCGGCGCACACCGCGATCGAAGGCGCTGCTTGATCACTCGCTCAGCCAGTTCGGCGCCGCCCGTTCGATCGTCATCGATGAGGAGGGCACGATCCTGGCCGGCAACGGCACCGTCGAAGCGGCCGCCGCCGCGGGCATCACGAAGGTGCAGGTGGTCGATGCCGACGGCGACACCCTCATCGCGGTGCGCCGTTCCGACCTCTCCCCCGACGAGAAGATCGGCCTGGCGCTGGCCGACAACCGCACCGCCGACCTGGCGGAATGGGACGTGCCGCAGCTGGAGGCGCTGTCGACCGACGTGCCGGACATCCTGGGGCAGTGGTTCACCGCGGCCGACATGGCCGACCTCACCGGCGATGACAGCGACGAGGAGGAGGATCGGGACGACGACTCCGACGGCTCGGGCGACGGCGATCCCACCATGGGCCAACCGCTGGCGATCGTCCTCTCACCCCAAGAGTTCCGCCTTTGGCGGCAGGCGAAGGATCAGCTGGGCTACTCCACTGACCGAGCCGCCCTGCTGAAGCTCACCCAGGACTTCCTCGATCAGGTGCAGGCTCGTGGGTGACGGCATCCGCCCCTGCGCCGGGGAGTTCCTTGTCTCACCCGCCGGCCTGGAACTCTCGATGTCGTGGTGCGGTCACGACTGTGCCTACTGCTTCTCGAACGCGATGAAGCCCAACCGCCGCGCGGACCTCGCGCAGATCACCGGGCTGATCGCCAACTTCCGCAGCCGCCGGTCCCGCGAGGCCCTGCTCTTGCAGGCCGGGGTGCCGCTGCTGGTGTCGAACCACGTCGATCCGTTCGCCGGCACCAACGCGCGGCAGTTCGAGCCGATCTGGGAGCTGCTAGTGGCCCAGGGCATCCCGATCGCTTGGCAGACCCGCGGCGCCCACAAGCCGCAGCGGGCTTTCCTCGATCGGGTGATCCGCGAGACGCCACCTTCCGTCTGGTACATCTCGATCCCGATGACCGATGAGGGGATCCGGCAGCGGATCGAGCCGCGGGCGCCGGCTCTCGACAGCCGCTTCGCCCTCATCGACGACCTGATCGCTGCCGGTCACACGGTCACGGTGGGAATCAACCCGATCAGCACCGCCTGGCTGCCTGATTTCCGTCCGCTCATCGACCGCTTGGCGGCCGCCGGCGTCTGGGGCGTGTGGGTGGAGCCGATCTACTTCTCCAAGGCCTTCAAGGGAAACCTCCGCCCTGATCAGATCGCTGCTCTGGACGCAGCGTTCATCGCCGCGGCTGGTGATCGCGGCCGCCCGGAAGACCGCCAGCACGCTGCAGCAGCCCGCGCCTACGCGCTCGATGTGGGCATGCAGTCGTTCAGCACCTCCTCCTCCGAGCCGAGCCAGTTCTTCGACCCGTGGCACACCATCTACCCCAGGGTGATGCCGTACTGGCAGCAGGTGATCAATGCGGCCGACGCAAGCCTGGAACCAGGCGACGAGGAATCGGTGGCGGTGATCACCATGGCCGATGCGCTGAGCGTGCTGGAACCGCTGCCGGAACTGGACTGGGCGGAACCGTTGCGGCACCGCCGGGCTCGCCACTACCGCGTCCTCACCGAGCCGTTTCCCGGCGGCCCGCTGCCGCGCCAAGATGTGGCAGGCTTCTGGCGGATCGTCTGGAACGACGAGCTCTTCGCCAAGGGCCTCGGGATCCTCTCCTACCCGCGCTGCGCGTTCGCCGCGGTGATCAACGACGACGAGATCACCCCGCTGCTCGATGACCAGGGCCACCGGATCGTGGTCTACCGCCGCGAACCTTGGCCGCACCTCTACGCCGACATGCCGGAACTGGCCTGAGCGGGAAAACTCAGATGGTGATCCAAGGGGGGTTCTATGGCTGGTTCTGGTGGCGGGCGTGGTGGTGGTGGCCGCAGCGCTGGTGGTGGTGGGCGTGGGGGAATGCGATCGCAGGTGGCCGCCGGGCGCGCCGCACGTGATCGCTTCAACTTCGCTCGATCCGCTGTTCGGTTTGAGAGGGCAGCCTCTGAGGTTGGAGGCAGCAGCCCCAGGCGCGTGGCCCAGGCTGAACGAACGGTCGCCCGGATGACCTCGGAACGTCGGACCTGACGCCCCGTAACCCGCGACACATCCCGCCCCGCCTGGCTTCTCCCCCGGCGTGGCGGATTCGTGGTGCGCTTCTGTGACGCTGCCGTTACGATGCCGTCACCACAGTCTCAGTCTGGATGGAGACCGCCGGCGACCCCAAGCCATGGGAGCAGCAGCCCGGTGAGTCCGACCGTGACTTCGAAGCGTTTCAGATCTGGGTGGCACTGCAGCCAGGCGGCACCAAGCAGGCGGTCGCCGATCGCATCTGCTGCTCCCGTCCGCTGATCCACAAGATCTCCAAGCGTTGGGGCTGGCCGGACCGCCTCGCCGCGTTCCACAAGCATCAGCCGTCCGGCCCCACTCCCGCCGAACTTCTGCCACCACAGGACACCACTGCCGTCCTGATCGAGAACGTCCTCTCCGATCAGCAGGTCTCGCACCTGCAGAAGATCTCCGACTACCAGGCCCGCGCCGAGCGTCTGGGCAATGCACAGATCTCCATCGCCGGCCAGCTGCTGCAGATCGTCCAGCAGCGCCTCACGCAGCACCGCGAGGGGCAGATCCGCCGGCTGCCCAGCGACATGGAACGCATCATCCGGGCCGCCACCATCGCCATGACCGCCGGCCACAAGCTCGTCGGTGATGCCCTCGGCATCGAGGAGCTGTTCCTCACCATGCAGCAGCACCTGCAGGCCGATGATCCGGCGCTGAAGGCAGCGGCACCAACGGAAGGCACCACCAGCTGATGGCCACCATCAACCTGGCCAAGCGATCACTGCAGCGTGGTGTGGCCAGGAACTATGGCCACAGCCTCACGGTCGATGCACTCAGGAAGCGGAACCAGCAGATCCAGGCAACCGCACCAGCCGTCGTCTACGACAAGACCTTCGAGGAGTACATCCGCGACTGCTATCCGAAGTTCCCCGTCACGAAGCACACTCGCCGGCTGATCGCCCTGGGGCAGAAGGTGGCCGATGGCGTGCTCCCCCGGCTAATGGTGGAGCTTCCGCCGCGGCACTGGAAGAGCACCATCTTCAGTCGCTTCCTCCCGGGCTACTGCCTGCGCCGCTATCCCGATCGCACGGTCGGCATCGGCTGCCATACCGCAAAGCTGGCCGAGGACTTCAGCCGCACCGCCAGGGACTACTTCATCAAATCCGGCGGCGCCATCAACCCGGCAAAGGCCGGCGTTCAGGAATGGGGCACCAAGGGCATCGGCGGGCTCTGGGCTGTTGGCGTCGGAGGCGGCACCGGCAAGCCGGCTGACTTCCTGATCATCGACGACCCGATCAAGTCCCGGGAAGCCGCCGAATCAGCGGCTTGGCGACGGCAGATCCACTCCTGGTGGGATTCGGTGCTCAGCACCCGGGAAGAACCGGGCAACAGCATCGTCATCGTTCACACCCGCTGGCATGACGCAGATCTGATCGGCTACCTCCTTACGAGGATGGAGAAGCTGGAGAAGGAAGGCCTGGGGCACATGGCCGAGGCATGGCATGTCGTCTCGCTGCCGATCCGTGCCGTGGCGGCGAACGACATCAAGCCGTTCCCGCGGCGCTGCACCGTCGAGGCCGATGATCGGCAGCCTGGAGAAGCTCTCGACCCGACCCGCTTCGATGAGAAGTGGATCGAGCGGAAGAAAGCCAACACCCCGGAGCGTGACTGGGAAGCGATCTACCAGCAGCGGCCATCGGCGGCCAGCGGTGCGATCTTCAAGGCATCTACTTTCCGGTTCTACGGCACTGCTGAGCAGCCGGGCAACCCAGGCGATCTGGTGCGGCCGGCGTGGTTCAATCGCCTGATCGCATCGATCGACTGCACCTTCAAGGACACTGCCGGCAGCGACATGGTGGCGTTCGGGTTGTGGGGCCAAAACGAGCACGGGATGTGGCTGATCGACTTCATCAATCAGCAGCTCGATTTCCCCGACACCGTCGTCACCATCAAGCTGCAGCATCCGCACTGGCAGTTCCGTGAGCTGCTGGTCGAAGACAAAGCCAACGGCTCTGCGGTGATCTCCACCCTGAAGCGCGAGGCGGGTGGGTACTCGCTGATCGAGGTGAACCCCTACGGCGGCAAGGTACCGCGTGCGAACGCCGCCAGCGTGCAGTTCAACCAGGGCCGGGTCTTCCTGCCACGCAATCACCGGGAGATCAGTGTCTACACCCAGCAGCTGTTGGCATTCCCCTCAGGCACCTACGACGACCTGGTGGACATGACCAGCCAGGTGCTGAACTACGTCGCCGGCACCGGACCGATGCAGGTGACCGAGGTGAGCTGGGGCTATGCCGCGCCGTCACCTGACCTGTCGGCGATGGATCCCCATGACTGCATGAGCTGGCCGGATCCGGTCCTCGAGGACCCGGAGACCTATTTCCCGGATCCGGAGGCCGCCGTCATGTGGTGAGAACGATTCACCCCCTCCCAAGCACCTCCCTGAGAGGCCGACGAGTACCCCACCATCCCTGATCACCATGACCACCAAGCCACGCACCATCAGCCCCAGCCGGCGGCCCAGTGGCCGCGCCAGCGTCCGCAGCACCAGCACCAGGGGCAAGGCGGCCACCAGCGGGCCACCCACCGCCGAGGAGGCCGCACGGCTGGGGAGCTTCCCGCCGCCGCGCACCTTCGAGGAGCCGGTCAGGACCGTGGACCGCGACGGCGCCGACGTGCTCAGCCACGACAGCGAGCAGCTGGCGGTGGCCAACCTGCCGCTGGCCTCTGACCGCGCCAGGCGGTTTGCCATCAGGACCAGGATGATCGAGCTGCTGGGCGACCTCGAAGCAGTGGCCTGGACGGGCCTGCTGAACGCCTGCCGCCGGTATTCGGCCGATCGCCTCAACCCGGCCACCGGTCGCCCTTACGCCCTCTCCACGGTGGCGGTGGTCTATATCGACGGGGCGATGCGCCGTTACCTGCGGGACAAGGGGCACGCCGTGAAGTTCCCGAACGAGTGGCGCGAGAAAGCCCCGGCGGCCAGGCGGGAGGTGATGAGCAACAAGAAGACCATCGAGCAGGCAGCCGAGCTGGTCGGCATGGATCCCCGTGACGTGGCGGAAATGCTGCACTGCATGGGGCCCACCGGCGAGATCGAGGACGACACCTTCCAGCGCCAGGGCGTGTTCGACGAGCTGCCTGACGAGGAGGAACCCCGCGAGCTGGCCGCAGAGCTTCACATCGTCAACCTGGCCCTGAAGCGCTTGGGCGATGACCGGCTGCTGCTGATCGACTGGTGGGAGACCCCCCGGCGTCGCAGCCTGCCACCCAGCGGCCCGCTGCAGCAGTTCATGAGCCGCGCCCGGCGGTTCAGGGCCAACCAGCCGCAGGAGGAGACCATCGAGCAGATGTCACTCCTCGATCCGGATGCCCTGAGCCGGCGGGCAGTGTCGCTCGGGTTGCTGCAGAGCAGCGGGGAAAACTGAGCAAGACGCTCTCCGTAGGCGATGACCCTGGTTCGCCTGTCCCATCCGGCTGACGACGCTGATCTGCCGTCGTTCATTCACCCCACGCTGATGGATGCAATGGACGATCTGGAGCTCGTCATGGACTGCTGGAACGGCCTGAGGCGTGCCAAGGAAAAATACCTGCCACGTGAACTTCGGGAGCCGAAGAAAGCCTATGAGGCCCGCTTGATGCGGACCTGCTTCAACAGCTTTTTCCGTGATGCGATCAACGCCTTCGCTGGCGTTCTTTCCCGGTACGAACTGGTCAACGCACCGCCGAAGCTGATCGAGTACGCCAACAACATCGACGGCCAGGGCAACAGCCTGCGGTCGTTCCTGATGAGGTCCGACGCCTGGGCGCTACGCGATGCCGGCTGCCTGCTGATGGCCGACATGCCACCGGCGCCTGAGGAAGGGCTGACCAGGGCTGACACCAGGGATCGGCGGCCGTATTTCTCGATGATCGATCGCCGCTGCCTGCTCAACTGGATCCCCGACAAGAGCCGCCCCGGCCACGCCAAGGCGCTTACCGTGCTCGAGATCGCCGAGGTGCCCAAGGGCCTCTACGGCATCGATTTTGTGCCGCAGTTCCGGGTCATGGATGGCGGCACCTGGCGGCTGCTGCAGCTGATCAAGAACGGCGCCAGCTGGGAGGCACAGCCAGTCATCGAGAACGGCCAGCCCATCCAGGGCCTTTTCAAGGACAGCAACGGCGACGTGCTGGAGGCCCCGCCGGTGCGCTGGTACTCGGCGACGAACGACGGCTTCGGCTGCGGCGAGTTTCCGCTGCTGCCCCTGGCCGACTATGCCCTGGATCACTTCCGCGAGTACAGCGACCTGAAGGAATTGCTGCACAAGACCGCCACGCCGGTGCCCGTCCGCAAGGGAATGCTCGGCACCAACAAGGACGGCAGCACGCCACCGATGATCCTGGGCCCGAACAGCGGCATCGACCTGCCGGAGGGCGGCGAGTTCTACTTCGCCGAGGTCACCGGCGCGGCCCTGGACAAGCACATGGAGCACCTCACCCACATCGAGACCCTGATCGACCGCAAGACCCTCTCCTTTCTGTTCAGCGGCGCCCAGAAGACCGCAACGCAGGCGAACCTGGAATCGGTACAGATGCAGGCGACCCTGCAGGGCGTCGGCGAGTCGAAGACCTCCGTGGCGCAGTCGATGATGGAGCTCTGGTGCGTCTTCAGCGGCGAGACGCTTTCCAGCGACGCCGCCATGGAGCTGGCCGAGGGGATCTTCGACGAACCGCTCACCACCGAGAAGCTGGGGCTGGCCGAGAAGCTCTACGACGACAGCCTGCTCAGCCGCAAAACCCTCGTGTACCTGGAGCAGAAGCTGGGCCTGCTGCCGCCGGGGCACACGCCTGAAGACGAGATCAAGCAGATCGAGGCGGAGGAACCGAAGCCGCTGCCGCCGGTGGACCCGAACGACACCGAGGACGGCCTGCCCTTTGGGGGCCAGCCGCCCCCGCCGGCAGCCGCCGCACCAGCAGCGCCGGCGGGGGCGCCACGGGCGGCTGAACCGGCGGCGGCCTGACGATGGCGACCACCAGGCGGATCGGCGGTCAGATCCTCCAGCTGGCTGACGACTACGCCGCCGCCCTGGACGGCCTGGGGCAGAACGCGGCGGCCAACATCGCTGCCGCCACCAGGACATCGCTCGACGGGCTGCTGGGGCAGCTGCGGCGGGCCTACGGCAAGTTCCTCGACGAGGGCACCCCGGACAGTCTGAACGCCAAGGGCGGCGTGCGCCGGCCCATGGAGTACACGATCCGCGAGGCGACGACCCGATACGCCGAGCTGCTGGAGATCAGCCAGGCGTTCCTGCCGGATGCCGAGATCAAGGCGTTGCAGCGCCTGTACCAGGCCGACCTGGGCAAGGCCATTCAGCTCGGCGGTGAGCTGCAGGGCCGGCTGGTCTCCCTGGTGGATCCCCGGCGAGTGACACCGTTTGCGGGGCCCGATCGGCGGGTGCTGCAGGCGGCTGGCGAGCGGGCGTCGGCGTTCATCCGTGGCGAGAGCATGGCGTTCCGGGATTCCCTCACCCGGATCACCGTCGACGGGGTGGCCCGGGGCCGCGGGTATCGCTCGGTGGTCAAGGACATCAGGCGCCTGCTCGAGGGCGCCGCCGACCCCGGCGGACTGAACCAGCGGATCGGCCTGAACCGTCGCGTCGAGCTGGTCGCCCGCTCAGAGCTGGCCAACGCCTATGTGCAGGCGCAGATGGACTACGCCCAGGCGGGCGGCTACCGCTATGTCCGCTGGATCGCAGTTGGCGACGAACGCACCTGCCCCACATGCGCTGCACGATCGGGTCGCATCTTTCGGGTCGACGAAGCGGTCGGCACCGCTCACCCGCTATGTCGGTGCGTGATGGCCGCGGTGCCGAACGAAGCGGTCGAGGAGGCCGATCCAGAGCGGCGGGCGCGGCTGAGCGACGAAGCCTTCTGGGCGGATCACCGCCGGCAGGTCGAGGAGGCGCTGCAGGCGGCCCAGGGCTGGGACGTGTCGCAGCTGGAGGCCCGCATCCGGCAGAGCCTGTCGAAGCCCACGGCCAGCGAACGGCGGCTGTACCCGGACATCAAGAGATCGGCGCAGCCGGTGCTGTGACCATGGCAGTCGCCGATCTCGGTCGGGACTGCGATCATGGCTGCAGCTGAAGCCTGCCCATGGCTGCCACGATCGTTCCAGAGGGACTGGCCCTGTTCCTCACCCTGCTGCTGTGCATCGAGAACAGGAACCTGCCGGCCTGCCGCTACGGGCTGCGGCTGGTGGCGATCAACCTGGACGACCGAGAGGCGGTGCGCTTCACCCAGTTGCTCGTGAACACCTGCAGCCCCAGCGATCGCTACTGGCTGCGGAACATCCTTGGCGAGCGGCCCGAACCCGTCAGACCGAGCGATGCAACACCTGACGACCTGCCGCTGGTCAAGACGGAAAACTGAAGCTGCAACCCGTCCCTTTCGCCATGCTGCTGCTCGATCCGATGTGGCGGCCGAATACCACCGGTCCGACACCCGTGGACCGCGAAGACAGGGAGCTGATCCGCCAGTACAGCAAGTTCCCGGCCACCGAGTCATCGCTGGTGAGCATCACCGAGCAGATGAACGCCGTTGCCCAGTACAGCCCCGCCACGGTGCGGAAGGTGCAGGGCTGGATCGACGAGATCGAGGACCTCGAGGAGCAGCAGGCTGGCGCCATCGCGGACGGGACCGCCTTCCTTGGCAACGTCGCCGAATACGAGGGCCTGCGGCCGGGGTACAACCCAACCCGCCGGGACATGGTCAGCAAGGCGGAAGACCTCGAATGGGACGTGGAGACCCTGGCCAAAGTGCGGATCCGCACCGGCCGCGCCGGCGGCGAGGGCACAGCCACCGGGATGCAGAACAGCCGGATCGCGGAGCTGAAGGCCCGGGTGCTCGGCGCGTTGGCCCTCACCGGTCCCTCTGGTGACTGGGGTACCACCTCCCTGGAGCGCAGCTGATGGCATCACCGTTCGCCGACTTCCCCAACATCAGGCTGGGCTGGCGGCGGCCCACCGCAGCGCCGACCAGCCTGCGTGATGGCCTGTCCAGCTCCTCTCAGGTCATCGCCATCGATGGCTACCTGAGCGGCAAGTCCATCGCCCGGGGGCGCCCCGGCGGCGAAGCTGACGGCTTGCCCACGATCGTCACACCAGGCGAGCGCTCGGCCAAGGTGTTCATCATCCGCTGGGCCCTGGTGCCGCTCGGCGAGAGCTGCTTCCACCCCGGCACCAGCTGGGCCTGGGACGACAGCGGCCTGCGGCCGGCGGGGATGACCGCCGGTGACCGGGAGCTGCAGGTCTACTTCGGAGACCTCGCCGCCATCGCAACGCCACCGGCCGGCAGCATCGGCACGGCGGTGATCGATCAGGTTGGCGGCCCATCCGGTGATGGCGGCGTCGGCGCCGTGCTGCGCGAGGAGGCCGGCGACCAGCTGTTCGTGACCCTGCGGTTCCCACGGTGAAGATCAGCTTCAAGACCAGCTACGTCCGCAACGCTCGCCAGGCATCGGAGCAGGCCGCCAAGGCCTCGTTTCAGATCCTCAATGCCCGCTTCCAGGCGGCACTGGCCGCACCGGTATTCGACTGGCGGCCGGGTGTCACCACGGTGCGCAGCAATGGCCAGACGGTCGGCTCACCGCGGAATGCGATCGACACCGGCAACCTGCGTGACAGCAACACCGGCCCGGTGATCAGCGGCCTGCGGGTGCAGTTCCGGTGGCGCACGCCTTACGCGGCTGCGGCGCATGAGGGCGCGGTGCTGAGCAGCGGCACCGTCCTGCCGGCGCGGCCATGGACCGGCGCGGTGCTGGGCACCGAGCCGGTCACCGGGATCCCGGTGCTGGATCTCGGCACCCTGTTCCGCGATACCTGGCTGCAGGCGTTTCGGAGGTGACAGGCCGGAAAACTCCTGATGGCACCCACCAACTGCACCATGGATCTTCCCTTTCTCGTCAAGCCGCGTCCGTCGTTTGAGGAGATCGGCTCCGACGAATCGGGAAAGCTGCGGTTCCGCAAGCAGCTGAGCATCGGCCCTGCTGAGCGGCTCGCGGTCAAGGAGGTCGATCGCAGCAATGAGCTGTTCGAGGCCCTGGCCAAGATGACCGACCGGCTGCACAAGGAGGCCAAGGAGCAGCGCAGCCATGGGCGGGACACGATGTTCGCGCTCACCTGCAGCCGCAGCCTGGCCGATGCCTACGTGGTGCTGCTGCAAGCCGTGACGATGATCGAGCAGGGCGGCATCCCAATCGGCGACCCGGCGGCGGTGGAGATCGCCCTGGCCCACCAGCAGACCGTGCGGGAGCTGGCGCTGCAGAAGGCGGCCAACACGGATGCGATCATCATTCGCAAGGCCACGGTGATGATTCAGCGGCGGTTGCATGGCTGCGCTGACTGGACCGATGCCGACACCGAGAAGCTCGACAACGAGGCGCTGGTGCTGGCGATCGCCATGTTCTTCGACCGGGAGGTGAGCGGCATGGACACCATTGCCGGCCTGGAGCAGAAGCACAAGGCGCTGGAGGAGCTCCAGGAGGCCTTGGGAAAGCTGCGACAGGAACCTGGGAGCCACCAGCCGATCCAGACTGGGCAGAGCTCTACTGGCGATGCGCCGCCGCCTACCCCGGCCGAGACGAGTTCGGCCCCGATCGCTTCGGAGAGCTCCCCATCCCCTACATCTTCGGCGCGCTCGCTGCCGCCGGCAAGCAGCGACTGAAGCAGCTGCACGACGATGAGCAGGCCATCGCCATGAACACGGCGATGATGGTCGAGCTGCAGCGCAACACCAGGAAGCGCACGAAGCCCTATCAGCCGGCGGATTTCTACTGCTGGGAAAGCGGTGAACCGGGCGAGCCCCCGGAGGCTGGCGCGGCGATGCTCGAGCTGATCAGGCGCGGCCTGTTCCCGCAGTTCGCGCTGGGCGAGTGGCACGACGACCTGAAGCGGGCAGGGGCCAACACGGAGCCGCCATCGCTGCTCGCCTGGTGGTCCGAGGAGGCCATCCTGCTGGCGCCACGGCGGGTTGGCCCAGAGCAGTGGGGCGGGTACCTGATCGCCATGGCCGAGGCCGCGGGCACGACCCAGACCTTCACGAACGAGCACGGCGATTCCGTGCTGCTGACTGTGCCGCCGACTGTCGGAGCAGTTGGAGCAATCGAAGCGGAGGCAGGCGCTGTTCTTCCCATCGGCTGATCTGCCGGTACCCCCAGTTGACGCGGCTTTCAGCGCCGCTGATCGAGTCGAAGTAGCCCAGGCTCACCTGCTGGCCCAGGAACCAGACTCTCGCCTGCCAGGGCCTGAGGCGGTTCCTGGGGCGGTAGGCAACACCACGTGGCAGCCAGCTGCGCTCCAACCATCTGTCGCTGCTACAGCAGTTTTCCGGGCAGGTTACGGGCCAGGGAGAACTGAGGCTGACGCACGCACTGACGCCAATGGCTCGCGGTTACGGCTACAGGGTCTTCATGCAGCCCATCCTTCCTCAGTACATCGATCTGGCGAGCGTGCTGGTGGCCCAGGAGGCGCGGACGGCCCTGGGTCCCGGCGGCTGGATGGACAACACCATCCTGGCGCCGCAGGGGGCGATCATCCATGAACACGGCCTGCAGAGCGGCCAGGAGTTCTACCTCAGCCTGAACGACACCACCTTCACGATCACCAACGCGGCCCTGGCCACGAACGTGGCCACGCTGACCATCGGCACCCACTCCAAGACCGTGGGCAACCGGGTGAAGGTCGCCAACCTGCCCAGTCCGTTCGCCAGTCTCAACGGCACCCACGAGATCACGGCGGTGGCCGCCACGACCGTGAGCTTCGCCCTGACCGGTGCCAACATCAGCAGTGCCGCGGTAGCGGCCGGCACCGCAACGATCGGCACCGACCTGAAGCTCGACGGCACCGACCCCCCGTTCCGCCTGCTGGGCATCGAGAGCGGCCCGTACAACGGCGAGACCGACACCGAGGAGACGCCGACCTGGGATGACGAGGCGGCCGGCTTCAAGCGCAGCGAGGCGACGGCAAAATCCGCCAGCATCGACTTCGCCGGGATCTCCAACTTCAATGATGCCGGCTTCAACATCATGCAGCTGTGCGAGGCCGGTAACGTCAGCCGCAACCTGTACGCGAAGCTCGCCCGCATCGGCCCCGCCGGTTACAACGAGGTCCGTTTCGGCTACGGCCGCTTCGACAGCTTCGGGGAGAACAACGACGCTGGCACCACCATCAAGTGGCAGGTTCCCTTCAACTTTGACGGCATCTGCGGCCTGGTGCGTCACCAGTAGGCGCATCAGGCCATGGGTCCCTGGGGCCTCTCGCGGGCCCCCTTTTTTCATGCAAGCGGGTCGTCCCACGGTGGCGGCTCCAGAGCGAGATCCGCAGGCCGCACCGTCGGCGCGGTGCGCTGCCGCATCATCCATCGGGTCGCGGCCTGCTGGGTCAGCCATGCCATGAGCAGCTGCTTGGCGATTCCCCGTAGCGCTGCCGGATCGCTGGTGGCATCGATGGCCTTGCTGAAGCGGGCGATCTCGAAGTCCTGCCCCAGCGTCAGGGCAATGGCGTCTTCCATCTGAGCATGAGCGGTTGCCAAAGTTTTCCCTTCCCTGTGATGGGAAAACTCAATCAGCAACCCCACGGCCATGCCACTGCCAGCCGATTCCGGCGCCCTGTACGACCTGCTCGCTGCTGATTCCGCCCTGCTGGCCCTGCTCGGCACTTACACGTTCCGCGATGGCCGGAGCGAGCGGGCCCTGGCGAGACTATGGCCGAACGAACCTGTCGACCAGACGCCGCGATGCACCGGCGTCGAGGTGGCGGTCGCCAGGATCCCGACCACTGCCGGCCGGCCGCTGTTCTCCGGCGAGGTCATGGCCGCCCCCGTGTTCCGCATCTACGTGACCCAGTGGGCCGTGCCGCAGGAGCCCCCAGGCCTGCCGCACAACCTGGATGCCGTCGTGAACCGGATCCTGGTGCTGCTCGAAGGGCAGGCCGAAGCCACGCCAGCAGGGCTGCCGGATGGCCTCACCGGGCTCGGGCAGGTGGTGATCCGCTACGCCGCGATCGAGTCGCAACTGCATCCAGCCGCCGCCACCTACCCGGAAAACTGAGGTAGCACCCGCCTGCGGCCTTGACTGATTTCGTCGTCGAAGGCGGTTTTGACGACCGCCAGATCCTGGAAGGCTTCAAGAAGCTGGTCGTTCAAGGCGAGGAAGCCGGCCGCAAGGTTGGCGCTGGCTTCCAGGATCAGCTCAACCGCTTCGGGAAGCGATCGATCGCGGCGCTGCAGGATGACCTGGGGCGCCTGCAGGCGCGGCAGCTGCGGCTCAACGTGGACTCGGCGGCGTTCACCAAGACCGGCGAACGGATCAAGGAGCTGCAGAAGCTCATCGACCTGGCGAGCCAGAAGCAACTGTCGCTGAAGTTCAACCCCGGATCGATCAATGCGCTCACCGCCAAGCTGCAAGAGCTGCAGGCCCGCAGCCTTAATCTGAAGGTCAACAGCAACGAATACCGCGATGCGCAGGCCCAGGTGCAGGCGTTGCAGCGGCGCATCGAAACCCTTGGACGGGCACCGGTGAAGGCGGGCAGCCTGGATGCCCTGAACCAGCAGCTGCAGCGGCTGGAGACCCGCCGGTTGAGCCTCAACGTGAACTCGGCGGCGTTCGGGAAAGCCGAGCAGCAGATCCGTGCGGTGCAGGAGCGGATCGAGCAGGTGAACAACCGCCGGCTGCTGCTCAACGCGGACCCCCGCAGCGTGCTGGTGCTGCGGGCCCGCCTGCAGGAGATCAACCAGCAGCTGGAGCGTGTCGCCATCGGCAGCAGGGCGTTCCAGCGGCTGACCCGGGAGGCGCGTGCAGCAGAGGAGGCCATCCAGCGCGCCAGCGGCGCCACCAAGGGCATCGGCATCGGCCTCGATGCGATCCTCCCGGCGGCTGGCGCCCTGGGCATCCTGCTGGCGATCGGCAGGGCGCTGACCTTCATCGCCACGGAATCCTCCAAGCTCGACTCTGCCAGTGCTGCGATCCGCACGCTGGGCGGCAACTCGGCAGAGCTGGAGTCGCGGCTGCTCGCGGTGAGCCGCGCCACCGACAGCGCCATCTCGCAGACTGAGCTGGTCCGCGCCGCCTATGACGTTGTCTCCTCCGGGTTTGTCGAGGCCGCCGATGCGGCGCAGATCCTGCAGGCAGCGAACCTCGGCGCCGTCGGCGGCTTCTCTGACATCGACACCGTGGCCAATGCCACCACGTCGGTGCTCAACGCCTACGGGCTGGCGGCAGACCAGGCCGGCCGGTTGATCGATGGGTTCATCCAGACTCAGAACGACGGCAAGATCGTCCTGGCTGAATACGCTCAGCAGATCGGCAAGCTGGCGCCGATCGCGGCAGCTGCGGGTGTTTCGATCGAAGAAGTCAACGCCGCCATTGCCGTTGCCACGGTTGCTGGCGTCCGGCCGGAAGCGGCCATCACGGGCCTGCGGCAGGCGATCGGCGCGATCATCAAGCCCAGCGAACAGGCGGAAGAACTGGCGTCGAGGCTGGGCATCGGCTTCAGCGCCCAGGCGCTGAAGGCCAAGGGCCTCACCGGCGTGCTGGCGGATGTCGCCGCTGCCACGAAGGGGTCGAGCGGCCTGAACCTGGAGCTGTTCGGCAGCGTCGAGGCACTGACCGCGATCCAGCCGTCGCTGACCAGCAGCCTGGAGAAGTACACCAAGGCCCTGGAGAACCAGAAGAACGCTACCGGCGTGGCGAAGAAGGCCAACGACGAAGTGGCCGACACGGTCGAGGGCGCCACGAAGCGGATCAAGGGCGCCATCGCCAACCTGGCCAGCTCGGTTGGCACCTCGGTGATGCAGGACGCGATCCCGGCGCTGAACTTCCTCTCCAAGTCGATCGAGGATCTGCAGTCGGTCACCGAAGCCACGAGGCTGCAGGAGGCGTTCGGCTTCTCGACGCAGGAGGCGCTGCAGCTGGTCGGCACGCTTCGGAGCATCGAGGAGCGCTACAAGCTGAGCGCCCAGGAGGCGAAGAACCTGCTCAGCAACGCCGTCGCCAACAGCGGCGCTGCCCGCGACTGGTTCGGCAACCTCAGGGCTGGCGGCGAGAACTTCGGCCGCGTGCAGGAGGGCTTGATCGCGCAGGCGATCGACTGGAGCAGCAAGAGGACCGCCGGGGCGAAGGCAGCCGCTGCCGCGGAGGATGAGGTCAGCCTGTCGCTGGAGGAACAGGTCGCCATCCTGCGGCAGCTCGGGGCGTCGCGGGAGGCGCTGACGAAGCAGCAGCAGCAGGTACCGCTCGCGCAGCTCGGCGCCCAGCTGCAGGGCGCTCAGTCGCTGGTCACCTTCGCCACTGCGCTGGCGGATCTGGAGGAGTCGCGGTTCGCCACCGTGCGGGCCCGCAACCAGTTCGAGATCGACAACGCCGCCAAGCTGGGCATCACCCAGGAAGGCATCGCCCAGCGCGAGGCGGCGAACCTGGAGCTGCAGAAGCAGGGCCTGATTGCCCGGTACAAGGCCACCCTGCAGCAGCAGCAGCTGGAGCAGGTCACCCTCGGACTGAAGCAGCGGCAGGCGCAGATCGAAGCGCAACTGCTGGTGCTGGATCAGCAGCGTGCCGTCATCAAGGCGAAACGTGAGCTGGCCAGTGCCAACGCCAGCCTGGATGCACAGCGCATCGCTGATGCCCAGAACCTGCTGCAGCAGGAGAAGATCAGCCTGGGGCTCGTCGAGCAGAAGCTCGACATCCTCAACAAGATCGCGCCGGTCGAACGGCTCGTCGCGCAGGCCACCGCCGAGACCGCCCAGCAGCAGCTGCTGGCCCAGGGCGCCACGCTGGGGATCGAGCAGCAGCTGCGGAACATCACACCGCTGCAGCAGGCTTACAGCAACGCCTGGCGGGATGTCGTGCAGAACGCCGCGAAGGTGCCGGATGGATTGAACACGATCAACCGGCTGACGACTGGCGCTGCAAACGCCGCCGAGGATCTGGGCAGCGGCTTCATCCAGGTGGGGGACAAGGTGAAGACGTTCGGCGCCTCCAGGATCGATCGGGTCACCGATGACGCCGCCGGGTCGGCCCGGTCGTTCGCGGCCAGCATGGATGACGCGGCCGGCAGCGCACAGCGGCTGCTGCAGTACCTCTCGGCGGCATCGGGGCTGAGTCCGGCCAGGTTCACCGGCGGGCCTGTGGAGGCCGGCGGCCGCTACCGCATCAACGACGGCCCGGGCCGCGTGTCGTTGGGCCAGGAATCCTTCCTCTCGAAGGCCGGCGACCTGTCGCTGATCCGAAACCCGCTGAACAGCATGTGGACCGCGCCATCGGCGGGGATCGTGCTGCCGGCCGCGGTGACCGACACCCTCAAGGCCCGGGGGGCGTTCGCCGCTGGCGGCGGGGTCGCTCGCCGCGCAGCAGCAGCAGCTGGCGGGATCCGGCCGGGTGGGCAGGCCTCGACCGCTCGCCTCGAGCTGGCGGTGACCCACCTGGCGGCTGAGGTCCGGGCCCTTCGTGCCAAGGACTGGAACGTCACCGCTCGCGTCCGCACCAGCAACGCCGGCGGGCAGCTGCGCATCCTCAACGCAACGCTATGACCGTCACCATCGACGCCCTCACCATCGGCAAGCTGCAGGCGCGGCCTGTCAGCTACGAGGAGGTCAACACCCGGCAGGGCGTAGCCGTGCGCGCCTGGGACATCGAGGGGATCCTCAGCAGCGCCGACGCGGCCGCCGTCTCCAATGCGTTCGAGACCTGGCTGGCGGCCCGCATCACCGAGAGCGACTCGCTCCTCACCGGCACCACCGGCACCACCGTCGCCTTCACCGGCAACGACGGCACCCGCAGCTGGAGCAACGTCGCCACATGGTGGGACGCCGCACCGTCGATCCAGCGCACTGGCATCCGCTGGCGAGTCACCTTCCGGCTGGTGCACGCCGCCGACGCGCTGGCGGCACTGCTGCGCGATCAGGAGCTCTCCCGCGAACGGGACGACGCCCTCGCACCCACCTTCAGCAGCATCACGATCGGCGGCGTGGCGCTGACGATCGTGCAGGAGCCGGAAGGCCGAGACGAAGGCCCCACAGTGGCCACCGCCGCCACCGGCACCGACCTGATCGAAGGGCCGCTGCGGCGGGTGCGGATCCGCAACATCGTCGGCTATGGCCCCAACGCCGGCCGCACCGACTTCGACACCCTCCTCGACTGGTACGACGCCGCCGTCGCCAGCCGGCCCGCCAGTGGCGCCTGGTTCCCGATCTCACCGCCGACGGCTGAGCTGCAGGTGATCGTCAACGGCGGCGTGAAGACCACCCGCTACCTGATCAAACTGCAGGTGAGGTGGTTCGAGTGACAGTCGACGCACGCTGCCTGATCGCCACCGACCTCGGCACGCTGCTCGACGGCAGCGGCCTGTCGGAAGACCACGCGCAGGAAACGGGCCTGGTCACCTACCGCGGGACCTTCATCTTCGACGGCCTCCACACTCCCGCCCGGGGGCGCGTAATCCAGGTGGCCTATGCCCGGCCGCAGTACGGCGCCAGCGGCACCCTGACGCGGCTCTACCCCCGCCTGCACGTCATTTCAAGCAGCGCCGATCCGTTCGCCAACGGCGGGAACGGCATCACCACCGTGGAGGTGGGGTGCCTGCTCACCTTGATGGCCGAACGCCGCGATGCCATCACCTACAGGGCGATCGATCATCCGCCCGCCTGGTGGTCGGCCCTTTCGGCGGATCGCCGCGCCGTGGTGCCACCGACGATCGCCGCGCAGGGCGTGATCGAGTTCTGCCTCGATCGCCTCGGCATCACCCTTGCCCCCGGCAGTGCCACCAGCGCCGACACCTTCCTCCGGGATGAGATCGACCTGTCCGAAGGGTATGTGCAGGTGCTGAGCGGCCTGCTGAAGGACTCGCTCCTGGTGGGCCACATGACCCCGGCCGGCGAGCTGCTGGTGCAGACCATCGCCCTGGGCCCTGGCACCGGGCCGGTGCTGACCCGCGACAACCTGATCAGCCTGCAGCCGATCAACGATCGCGCCGGCGCCGAGCAGGTCACCGTCGAGTTCGACGCCTTCGAGGCGCCGAACAACGCCAACCCCGGCAGCATCGACATCAACAGCGATGAGCAGAAGCTCAGGGACTGGGAGTTCGATCAGACCATCGGCCCGCCGACGACGTATGAGATCATCATGTACGGCCGGGTCTTCCGAATTGGTGTCCCCACGGATGATCCGCTACCGGAACCGACCCGGTACTTGGTTCCTGTGGAAGCGTCCCAGATTTCGGAAACCAGGACGCAATATCAAACATTTACCTATACAGACGCTGAGGGCAAGCAGCAAAGTCAAGACCTAGCCATTAAACGCACGACCTCGACGCGGGTAAGCGTCGAGGATAAACTCTATTTCAGAACTAGCGATAAGTTCTTCGTCCCGCCATCCGGGGCAATCCCTTATGGCACTGATGGAATCACTGAATACACCTATGAGGTGACACCAGAGGGCCCGAGGCTCAAATCTGAGCTGACCCGAACATTTAGCTCATCGCCTAGATTTGTTACATCATTGCCAGTCGAAGACTACGTCATCGAAAACGACGTGGTTCCGCTGCCTGCCGGTGCCTTTGAGGTGTCGCGGGTACTGGTCGAGAACGAAGTCGATGAGGTGTCAGGGCTGACCAAACGCAAGACGACGCGATGGGCGGCAAGCTCCAAGACGCAATCTGGCAGTCAGGCTTCACGATTCGCCTTCGAGAGCGTCGCCACCATTGAGGAGTTCAACAGCGCCGTCGACGCTGCCACGCCCCTGGTGATGGAAGGGACGGAAGTGACGATCAGCCTGGGCCGCCAGTCGGGGTTGCAGTCCCGCCCCAGCGCTCAGGCCCGCCAGCGCGACGCGCTCGGTGGTGCGCTCCGCGACGACAACAGCCTGAGCAATTCTGGGCTGGTGGCGACGAGCTACGGGCAGCGTGCGCCGCAGACGGTGACGGCAACCTATGCCTTCGGTGACGCCAGCCCGGACCTGTGGAACACCGCCACCTACCGCCTCACCTATGCCCCTGACGACACGATCACCGCGGTGAACGGCACCAGCGCCGGCATCGTCGATCTCACCCTCCTCCGAGGCAACGCTCGCGGCCGTGCGCTGGAGTACGGGCGGATTCAGAACACGATCGCCTTCGGCCATGCCAACGGCATCGAGGCCACCACTGCCGCCTGGGAGCTGCCGTCGCCGCCGTTCGCGCCGGTCTACCTGGACGTGGCGGGGCTGAGCACCGCGTTCCGCGTCCATGGCCGCAACTGGGTGGCGCAGAACGGTTGCATGGTGCTCACCGCTGACCTGATGTTCGTCGGCACCGTCGGCAGGCTGAGCGGGGCGACGCCGACGCCATGGATGCCGCTCACCTCCGACCCGATGGCCTTACCGGTGATCGGTGCGCCAACCGGCAGTGGCGACATCACTCCGGCGAACACGATCACCCTGCCCGGTGGGTTTGACGCTGATGCGCCGGGGACGGTGTGGGCCAGCCTGCCGGACGACGGCGTCGACACCTACGGGCCCAGGCGGACACCGGGATCGATCAACCCGCCGTATGTGCAGGCGGTGGAGATCACCGCCACCAGTCGGAGCGCTGTCGTCGTCACAGAGCTGCCGTACTCAGTGGCGCCGGTCACCGAAGACGTCCTGGTGGTGAGCCGCCATCACGCCTACGCGCAGGAGATCGTCGTCGAGAACATCACGGCGGTCAGCCGCTGTCGAGCATTTGCGGTGGAAGTCGAGACAATCACCTCCACCAGCCGCAGCAGGGCCTACATCGAGCTGGCAGCGTCCACCGACCTGATCACCGCCACCAGCCGTTGCCGTGCGGTGGTCGACGAGGTTGCACCCGGAAAACTATTCCTGTTCCCGGTTGACCCCCTGGGGTTGTTCCCCCTGTAACCATGGCCATCATCCGCGGCAGACTCGCCAACATCCAGACGCTGCCCGCAACGGTCGGCAGCATCTACACCAACCCGGCCAGTACGAAAACGTTTATCAGTGGCTTCACGCTCTTTAACAGCCACACCGCTGCTGAAACGGTGAAGCTGTACAACGTGCCAGATTCCGGCGGCAGCCTTGGCACGGCAGCCGCGACCAACCAGTTTCTGGAAGTAGTACTGGCGGCCAAAGAGATGTTCATCTACGAGGCGCCATCTGATGGGATCGTGCTGGAAGACACCAATGACAGCATCCAGGCGGTCACCAACGGCGCCAACCGCGTCACGGTGATCATCCATGGGGTTAAAGACGCCTGATGGCTGGACTGATCCGTATTGCGAGCCGCTCAAGCGGGGATGCCATCTTGAAGCATGGCGGGAGGATCGCGCCGACCGGGCGGCGCTTCTACGGCCCGGCTTCAGTTGAGGAGGTTGACTACAGCGGCAAGAAACTGGCCCTGTTGCTTGAGGGGCCGAATGGAAGCACAACGTTTACGGACGGCGGTGCTAATGCCTATGAGATCACGTCAAACAATGGTGCATCCATCACGACCAGCACCTTTGTGCAGGGCTCTGCCAGCGGCAGCTTCGTCAGGGCAAGCGGTCAGTTCCTGTCTTTCAGTGGTGCGTCTGCGCTTACCTTGTCAGGGAACTTCCGCGTTACGTTTAGCGCGAGGTTCACATCCTTGCCAACGCCTGGCCAGGTGTGGACGGTTATCACGGGAACTGGCTTTGGCTTTGGCTATGTCCGCTTCCAAAACACTGGCAGCGGTATTGTCCTACAGATAAGTGCGCCGTATTCCTCTCAGAATAATGCGTCCTCCCCGCTGTCTCTTTCACTAAACCAGTGGTACGACTTTGAGGTGGAGCGGGTTGGAAGCACTATTACCTTCAGGCAAGACGCGGTGAGCGTTGGCACCAGCACCAGCACAGCCACCTTTGACCTTGCCGTTGGGGGGACGAACATCGGCGGCCTCGGGGCGAGCAACAACTTTGACGGGCAGCTTGACGCGCTGGTTATCGGGTGATCACCGGAAAACTGAGATAGCTGCCAACCACCGATAATGTCTCTCACCGCGATCGTTCCCCAGCGTGAGCTGGCGCACCAGGCGGCCCTGGCCTTCGAGGGGGAGACCTACAAGGTGTTTCTGGCGTTGAACCCTGGGTCTCTGACTGCCGAGGATGATATCGCCGACTGGGAGGCGGTCGAGGTTTCCGGTGGCGGCTATGAGGCGCAGACCGGCACGATCGGCGCTGGGTCTTGGAGCACACCGAACGGACGGTATGAGCTCCCGCTGCTCACGATCACCGTCACCGCCACTGGCGCAGGATTCTCCTACGACAGCGTGGTACTCAAGGTGGGAAGCAGGACGCATGTGGCCAACCTCACCACCCTGCCAAGCACCGTGGCGCTGGCCGCTGGCCAGTCTCGGACGTACAACGTCCGGCTGACCCAGGACGACTGACCATGGGCCTGCTCGTTGATGTTTCCATCGCAGCAGCGTCGATCGTCGATGCGGCATGGGAGCGGGCGACCGCGAACCGTGAAAGGCTGCGGCGTCGCCTGGATGTGCAGGCGGTGCGGGAGGAGCCAGCAGTCAACCGGATCAATGGGCGCAGCAGCGGACTGGGGTGGGAACAGCGATACACCACGCCAACGCCACTGCAGTACCGGCCAGATGAGCCAGTGGCGTATCCATCTTCATCACCACGCCCTGCCACGTATCCGGCGGCCGTGGGCTATACCGCCTTGGAGTTCAACGGGGGGCCAGGAGACAACACGATCCGCGTGTGGCCGGCAGAGGGCGACATTCCCGTTTCGGTGTCCTTGCCCAACACAGCTCTGGCACCTCTTGGCTCAGATGAGGCCATTGAGCTACGCCCGCAGGTGCCATATGCCGGTGGGTCGCCGCCTCCAGATGGGACGGTGATCGTCGAAAGCGATCTGCCTGGAAGCGGCAGCCTGACCTACGACTCTGGTGCTTCGATCGTGCGGCACTATGGCAGGTATCAGAGCGTCGTGGTGCAGGAGTTTCAGTTGCCAGTAGGCAAGAGCCTGATGATCCATTGTGTCTGGAGCCGCCAGCGAGTTAAGACCGCTGTCTTTGACAGCGTAGAGCTTGGATTCACTGGCGAATGGGTATCGATCGGGCCTCATCCGGTTACTGGCGAAAACAGGCTTAGGTGGACAAACACCGCGCAGGGGCCAAACTATCCGTCGCTGGCGATCACAGACGACACCGACTTTACCGTGGGCAAGTGCGTTCTCGTCGGAAAGAGATCGGCGCGGGAAATCCCGATGCCTGGAGCCTTGCTGGATTTGCTCGACACTATCTACCCGCCGCCGTCTTTCGTAGAGCCCGTTCCGTTTATTGCCAGCGGGCCTGACAGCCTTGGGCAAGTCTCCTATGGGATCTTCTTCTACGCGGATGGATCGGGGTTCATTCAGCCTGGCCCATGCTGGGACATTGCCATGCAGAAGCCGTCGCGCTGGCGCTTTGGCGCAGGCTGCGGGGCTGGCATCTTCAAGACATTGCGTAACCCATCAGAGATTGACGACCCAGAAAGTCAGTCCAACGCTGACGCTGAGGCCTTCCTGGAAAGCGAGAATCCTCCCGGCTTTGAGCTTGTGCAGTGTGCGCTGGATGGCTCCTGTGATGCCGAAAGGCAGTCTTTTGACATTTTGCTGAATCCAGGCGGAGATCCGCCTGCGTTTAAGCGGAACGCAGCGAGTACATGGCGACCGGGGGATGGGTCTCTCAGCGGCTTGCAGATCGCCGCCTGGGACTGGGGGAAGCGTGCCTACTGCCGTGAGCAGCTGCTAGACCTTGGGTTCCGGCCTGAGGATCTTGCGCTATGAACACCGCAACCCAAGACGAGGGCGTCCAGGCCGCTGTGGAGGCCGCACAGCTTCGCGCAGCCGCCAACCAGTACCGCCTCAAGATGCGCCAGCACCTGCAGCAGTTGCGGCAGATCAAGAGCGACGCCAGACCGCAACGCTGAGCAACCGGGAAAACTCTCGTTGCAATCAATGGCGCGATGCCGACTGCAATGTCCCATTTTCTCAAGGCCCTTTACGGCCGGGTGCCCTGCCGCCCGATGTTCTTCACCGTCGATCCAGACCCCACCGGTGAACCCGATGGCGGTGGCGGTGGCGGCGACGACGGTGACACCGATGACGACGATGATGATGAGGAACTGGGCCCCCAGGGCGCCAAGGCCCTCAAGAACACCCGCAGGGAACTGCGCGAGGCGAAGCGGGAGGCGGCAACCCTGAAGCGCCAGCTGGATGCCCTGAAGGGCAACGTCAGCCCTGAGGTGCTGAAGGCAGCGCAGGACGCTGCCGACGAAGCGCAGCGGAAGGCCGAAGCCAAAGACCAGGAGCTGAACCAGGAGCGCACCAGACTCACCACGCTGCATCGCACCCAGCTGCAGCAGGCCAACAGTCGCGCCGAGGCCGCTGAGCTCAGGGCCACCCAGAAGACCATCGAGTTCCTGACCAAGGAACAGTTCTTCGCCGTGGGCGGTGACGAATCGATCGACGAGGGAGGCCTCAGCTCGTTCCAGCTGTTCATGAACTCCAGGGGGCACAAGCACCTGCGGATCGACAAGGACGAGCGGCTCTATGTGGTCGACGCCAACGGCGACGAGCTGATGGACGAGAAGGGCAACCCGGTCAAGGTCACGGACTGGATCACCCAGCAGGCCGATTCCAGCCCGGTGCTGGCGCGGCTGTTCAAGCCTCGCCAGGGCGAGGGCAGCGGGATGACCTCCTCGAGCGGCAACGTTCGCGGGGTTCGCGGCCCTGACCTGACGAAGCTCAACCACCAGCAGACGCTGGAGGCTGCCTGGCCGGACTGACCCTCGGCTCGCTGCGAGGGGCGCTGGCGGGGATCGCCGGGGCCCTTTGTGGCTGAGCAGGGAAAACTCAAGCAGAGGCCGCTGAGCGGTTCGCTCAGCGGCAGGGCAAGCAGGGCGCGATGCCCGCCTGACCTGCAGGCCGACACAACCCATTCCTGGTCGACCGGAAGGCGCGATGCCGAAGGGAGCCAACCCCCGCATCCACCGTTCCCTGTGTCATCGACATGGCCGTTCTCAATCTGTTCGAGCAGCTGCAGCTGGCGACTGACGCCAAGGTGCGTTCCGTCATCAGCGGGCTGATTCTTGGCGAGCTTCCTCGCCTGATGCCGTTCAAGAACATCGAAGGCGGCGCCTATCCCTTCCTGCAGGATGACGAGCTGCCCGATGCCGACTTCCGCGCCTTCGACGAGAAGAACGAAGACAGCCTCGGCTCGACCAAGCCCCAGGCCGAGGTGCTCAAAATCTTCGGCAAGGACATCAAGACCGACAGCTCCAAGATCGCTCTCTACGGTGTCGGCGCTCACCGCCGGCAGGTGGATCAAGCCACCCGGGCAATGCGTCACCGACTGGAGGAGACGATCCTCAACGGCAACGCCTCCACGCCCAATGCTCGCGTGTTCGACGGCCTGCGGATGCGCCTGCCGGTCGGCAGCTCCCAGTACCTCCCCAACCATGCCACGGCGGGCCCCCCGTCCCTGGCGGCCGTCGATGAGCTTCTCGACGCAGTCGACGCGCCCAACAGCGAGATGGTCTTGGTGGTACCAAAGAGCATCCGCCGCGGGTTTTCGGCCGCCGCTCGCAACCCGGCCCTCGCCGGCAACATCGACTTTCGGCCAGACGAGTTCGGCAAGCAGGTCATGTTCTACAACGAGGCCCGCATCGTCACTACCGACGTGAACGGCCGGAAGCAGCCCATTCAGGGCTACACCGAGGCGAATGACACCACCTCGATCTACGCCTGTGCGTTCGGTGACGGGATGCTTTGCGGCATCCAGGGCAGGAACACCCGTGGCGGTTATGGCCTGGACGTGTACGACGTGGGCGAAATGCACGTCACCCCCACGTTCATGACTCGGATCGTCTGGCACATTTCCATGGTCATGGAGAACGAGCGGGCAGCCGCCCGCCTTGGGAACATCACCAACGCCGCCTTTGTTGCCTGATCACTGATCAGGTTCACCCGTTCATTCGCCCCATCGCCTTTTCATCATGTCTCGCGCCTTTGGCATGCCCGTTCGTCGGGCCAACCACATCGATCTGGAGTCCATCCTGCTTGGCGCCGTCCGTGGCGGCGAGGACACTCCCGCCGGCACCCGTGACGGCTCGGCCCGGTACCTGACCCGGAAGCTCAACGCCAACGACGTCTTCAAGGTCTGCCTGCTCGGCGCCACCGCTGCCGCTGCCGGCGGCTACCTCATCGAGGTGGTTCACCTGGAGCCTGGCGAAACCGTCGCCAGCTGCGACTGGGAACTGATCGGCACCATCGAGGCTGCCGGCGTTGCCGAGGTCGAGGCCGCCTTCAGCGGCAAGGACATCGGCGCACAGGCCCTGGCCGCCGCCACCCGCCGGATTTTGACCTTGGGCGCCATCACTGCCGGCTCTGGGTACACCGGCGCCGGCACCTACAGCAACGTCCCCCTGACCGGCGGCAGCGGCACCGGCGCCCAGGCCACCATCGTGGTGGCCGGTGGTGCCGTTACCGGCGTCACCATCACCAAGCGGGGTCGCGGGTACACGGCCGGCAACACCCTGTCGGCGGCTGCCGCCAACATCGGCGGTGCCGGTTCCGGCTTCTCCATCCCGGTGAGCACGGTAGGCACGCCCCAGGAGCCCCGCGTCATGGGCATCCGCCTGGTGGCTGGCACCGGCTCCAACGGCGCCGCCGTCCCGTCGAACATCGGCATGGTCTGGGTGGCGCCCGTCGCCTGAGCCAGCTGATCACCTGGGGCCCTGCGGGGCCCTCGCCATTTCGTTCGCAAGCTGAGCAGAACTATGCCGTCCAAGACCTTCGCCGGGATCTCCCAGGCTCCCCGCATCATCGACCCTGATCAGCAGCCCGTGGAGCCTGTCGAGGCCCTGCCCCCTGAAGGCGACGGCGATGGCGAAGGCGAGGGCGGCGCCAGCGAGGAAGCCCCCCAGGGCGGCCAGCCCCCTGCGGTGGATCAGATTGACCCGCCGGCAGGCGCCGCCACGCCGAAGGCGACCGGCAAGCGGCAGCAGGCCCGCACCGCCGCCGGCACCTTCCAGGCGGACGACCCCGCGACCCCCGACAAGAACGAAGCATTCGTCGAGGGCTGATCTCCGTGGCCTCCACCCAGCTGAAGCGCGGTGACACGTTCCTCCGGTGGCTGGTGCTGCCCAGTGCCTACGAGGACGGTTACTTCCTCGACTGGGACGTGGCTTGCCAGCTGCGCAACAGCAGGGGGAAGCCGATCGCCGATCTGGCGGCCAGCTGGGAAGATCCTGCCGCCACCACACGGGTGCTGCGGCTGTTTGCGCAGGACACAACCGCCTGGCCGCTGGGTAAGCAAGAGCTTGATGTTCAGTTCACGCGCCAGCTGGATGACTTCATCCTGTCAACCCAAACAGTGATCGTCGAGATCATCCGTGATGTAACTCAGGTGACGCCATGAGCCCAATTCCTGTCGAAGCCATTGCGATTGGGCAGGTTCCGATCGGTTTTCTTGACTCGGTGCTGCGCGGGCCACCGGGGGCGGCGGGTGCTGATTTTCGACCGGATGCCACTGGACTGCTGGCAGATCGTGGCGACTTCGATTCCGAGGAACCGCCATTTGCGTTCCTGGCAACAGACACCAGGGATCTCTACTTTCGCCAGGGCAACGCGCCTGGGGGTTGGTCAGATCCCGTGCCGTTCGGCGGGACCGGCCAGCCCGGGACTGGATCCGGCGATGTCGTCGGCCCCTCCAGCAGCGTCAACGGCCGCGCCGCCATCTTCAGCGGCCCAACCGGCAAGGTGATCGCCCAGGCGGCCGCTGCCCCGGTCCTGGAGGGCGATTCACGGCTGGAGGACAGCCGCACGCCGACCGACCACGCAGCGAGCCACGGCAGCGGCGGCAGTGATCCAATCACGGTCGCCCAGTCGCAGGTCACAGGGCTTCCCGCGACGCTTGCCGGGAAGGCTGACCTGATCGGCGGTGTCATCCCCACCAGCCAGTTGCCGTCGCTGGCGATCACCGAGTTCCTCGGCACGGCCGCCAACCAGGCGGCGATGCTGGCCTTGTCAGGGCAGCGCGGCGATTGGTGCGTCCGCACTGATGCCGGCGTCAGCGGCGGCACCTGGGTTCTGATCACCGATGGCGGATCGTCACTGGCCCACTGGGTGCGTACCGGGTATCCGATCGCCCCCGTCTCCAGCGTCAACGGGCAGACCGGTGACATCGTCCTCGGGTTTGGGGATGTTGGCGCGGCCCCCGCCAGCCAAGGCGTCACAGGCGGCAACGACCACGACCACAACGGCGGGGATGGAGCGCAGATCGCCTATGGCTCGCTGTCTGGGCGGCCGACAATCCCAGCCCTCAGTGATGCCACGCCGGCTGCGCTTGGGACAGCAGCAGCGGGGACCAGTCCCACCGCAAGCCGGTCGGATCACGTTCACGCGCTGACG
>CAZBMT010000002.1:0-37060 GCA_964492645.1 uncultured Cyanobium sp.
GCAGGAGGAGGGCCGAAGTTCATCCTCCGGGCACGAACGTTGACAGAATCATGGCGGTTTCGGGGCTGACGGCCCAGGAACGCTGCTGCTTTGGCGCTCTCTTCTTGCAGATGTTCGCCGCCGACGAAGTCGGCCCAGTCGCCGTCTCACCGCATCCAGCTGACTGCGTTGGCTTCCCTTCCCTTGGGCGAGAGCAGCGAACCCAAAAGCTAACGCAAGGGAAGAAACCACTCCCTGAAGGCTGAGTTGAATGAAATCCCATAGCCTGCCTCTCCCAGAGCGTCGCAACTGCGACTGAAGATTGGTTCTTGTGTTATCCAGGGACGTCAGTAACTGCTCTCTGATACCCGCGAGTGAACTGTCGGATGGGTTGCCCCGAATCGTGAGTGTGCCCATCTTCAGCCGTGTCAGCTCCCGCTGCAACTCGGGTACGGTTGCCGATGTGCTGATGGCACGGCGAACCTCTGCAATGCGCCGCTCGGCAAGAGAGACCTGACGGTTCTGCAGCGTCTGTTGGCTCAGCAGGGTCTGTCTGACCGCCATGAGCTGCAGGGGAACAAGGCAAAGGAAACCCACTGCGGCGAACTGGGCAAGACGGGCGCATTGGCTGAGATGTCGAGCCGGGTTGGCTAGGCCTGGATCCAGGCGCACGGATACATGCATGAGTGCCAGACCGACCAAGGCGATGGGTCCGTTATTGATCAGCGCACCAGCAAAAGCCAGTTGCCAGATCGCGTCAAACGGGCGAAATGGCAAAGCAAAGCCAAGGACTGTGGCGCAGTAAACGACAACGAGGACGACAGCAGCTTCAAAAAGTCGCTGCCCGAGCAACGAAGGGGTCATCCCCCGGCGGGAAGCGGGTTTCACGGGTTCGTTGGCAGGACGTCAACCACGCTGACAGGCTCCAGCCCGCAGGTGGAGCAGAAAACCTGAGATGCTTCGGGCGTTTGAGGCTCCTGAGAATCAATCTTCTTGTGGTTGAGGCTTGGTGACACGACGTCGTAAATGGCGAGACCAACCAAATGCCGTTCCGGCTCCCAGAAGAGGCAGAGGGCCCGGAACGGACGCAGCATTAGGAGCATCAGGTGTCCGCTGGGCTGCGCTCGCTATAAAGACACCCGAATCGAATGTCCCGTCAGTGGCGTCAGCGATGGAGAAACTCAATGTGTACTCAACACGGGACCGTAAACCTTCTTTGGAAGCTTTCAATACCGTGGTCAAACCATTGTATTGGGAATCAATGACCCCAGTCCCTTGGGGGTTGTTTCGGAAGAATTGGCAATTGGTGCAAGAAGTGCCAAAAGGATTGCCGTTATTGATGGTATTGATGCTGATTGGGGTAGAAGAGCCTGGAACAAGTGCGATGTTAGTGCCGTCCAGGGAAAGTGAAAAGATATCACTGAATAGGGCTCCCTGATTATTGCCTACATTTTCGTTGTATTCTTCGGAGCCAAACACATAATTCCATTCTATTCCAGAAATGCCTGGGTCCAAAGTTATCTTGAATGTCAGTGTTGATGCATCGAATGTGTTCAGGCCGCCAATCAGGCTAGTGAGATAACTGCTGCCTGGGGCATTATTGTCTTTGGAAGAATCTGACCTGTTGTTGGGACCGAGAGAATTATTGATGTCACCAGTAGTGAGAAGAACACCTTGCACAGGCTCTTGTTTTCCAAAGATGGTGGTGTCTCCGGTGAAGAAGCCAGAGGCGCCACTGGCGCCGGTGTAGATCGCGCTACCGGCAACAAGATTCATGCCGGGTGCCAGTAAGGCTGCTGCCATGGCAGCCGCATCAATGGAAGACGTGACACCAAGGCCCGCTTCGGCAGGGGCGCTGAACCCAAGCAAGCAGCCTGCTGGGACGCAGACCCACCCAAGAAAGTCCAGAATGTATTTACGAATCTCCACCGCCATGGTTCAACCACAATCAGGCGCACTATAGGCGTGGTTCCGTTGGTTGACCGCCCAGCGCAACGGGTCGGGTCGCCGGCGGCTAAGCGTTGGCACGTCCTGGCTGCATGGCCGGTGTCGACCCAAGCGTTGCCGCCAGCAAGGGGATGGACCGCTCGAGAGCCACGCCGCGGCTGGCCTTGAGCAACACCCGATCCCCAGGCTCAAGCCAGTCGAGCAGCACGGCGGCGGCCTCTTCGGGCGTGGCCGCCCGCGCCAGCCGCGGCATTCCGTCGGCGGCGGCGAGCATCGCCTGGGCTTCCGCCTCGGCGGCCACGATCACCAGCCCGTCGAGCCCCAGCGCCCGGGCCCGGCCCGCCACCTGGCGGTGCAGCTCCAGGCTGCGGTCCCCAAGCTCGAGCATCGTGCCCAGCACCGCATAGTGGCGGCCATCGCAGGCTCCGCCCGGGGCCACCAGCAGCTCCAGGGCCGCCAGCACCGCCTCCGGAGAGGCGTTGTAGGTCTCATCGAGCAGTTCCACGCCGCCCAGCCTTGCCCGTCGCGCCCGTCCGCCGGGCAGCTCCACCGCCAGGGCGCCGAGGGCCGTGGCCGGCACGCCCAGTTCCCGGGCCACGGCCACCGCCAGCAGCAGGTTGCGGGCGTTGTGGCGGCCCTCCAGCGGCAGCGCCAGGGTCGGGCCGCCCAGCAGGCTCAGGGAAGGGCCCTCCAGACGGCCCACCAGCTCCGCCGGCGGCATCCCGGCGGGGAAGCCCGCCGCCTCGTCCTCCATGGCGACACGCACCACCCGGCCTCGCCAGACCGGCGCCAGCGACTGCTCCAGCAGCGGATCGCCGGCGGGGATCACCAGCACCCCATCGGGCCTGAGCCCGGCGGTGATCTCGCACTTGGCCTGGCCGATCGCCTCCCGGCTGCCGAGGCGGCCGATGTGGGCGGTACCGATGTTGGTGATCACGGCCACGTCCGGTTCGGTGCAGCGGGTGAGGCGGTCGATCTCCCCCAGTCCCCGCATCCCCATCTCCACCACCAGGGCCGCCGTGTTCGCGTCCGCCTTCAGGATCGTCAGCGGCGCCCCCACGTCGTTGTTCTCGTTGCCGCTGCTGGCCACCACCGGCCCGAGCGGGGCCAGGGCGGCCCTGATCAGCTCCCGGGTCGTCGTCTTCCCCGCCGAGCCGGTCACCGCCACCACCGGAAGCCCCAGCTGCCGCCGCCAGAGGCGGGCCAACTGCTGATAGGCCTCCAGGGTGTCGTCCACGGGCCAGATCGGGCGGCCGCTCCCGGCCACCAGCTGCGCCAGCACCGCCCCGTCAAGCCGGTCCCGCTGCACCAGGGCCGCCGCCGCCCCGGCGGCGAAGGCCTCGGCCAGGAAGCGGTGGCCGTCGAAGCGCTCCCCCACCAGCGGCACGAACAGGGCGCCGCTCAGATCGCCGCGGCTGTCGGTGCTGACACGCCGGATGGGGTCGGCTCCGGCTCCAGGGGCCGCCAGGGGCTCGCCCCAGAGCTGGCGCAACGGCTCCAACGACAACTGCATCATCCTGACAGTCCGGGATCGAGCAGGATCATGCCCGACCCCACCAGGGCGTCGCGGGCCAGGAGCCTTTGCTGGTCGTCCATCAGCTCGAGCCGCTCGTAGCCCAGCCCCCGGGCGCGCTCCTGCCAGCGCTCCGCCCAGCGGCGCCGGCCTGCGGGGGCGAGGCCGGCGTAGGCCGGCACCATCGTCAGCACCAGGCGACCCTCGGCGGGCTCCGGATGGGCTGAGGCGATCAGGTGCTGGGGGTCATCCCTCTCCAGCAAGGCCAGGAGGGGATCCAGCTCCAGGGCGGGCGGCGGTTCGGGCGTGCCCACGGCTGCAGGGATCGGCACTGTGACGGCCTCGGCCGGTGGGGTGCTCGCCGTCGGCGCGGGGAGCTCCGGCGCCGGCAAGGAAGGGGGGGGCATCGGTGGCGACGGTGGGGAGGGGGTGGTCGGAGCCACCAGGGGGGCCGCGGGGTCGCCGCCCGGCCGGTCGGCTCGGTGGGTCACCCCACGCCAGGCCTGGCCCGCCAGGGCGAGGAGCAGGGCCACCAGGGTCGCCAGCAGGAGCGGCCAGAACAGGGGCGCCAGTCCCTTCGGCCAGAAGCCCGGCACCGACAGGTCCCCCTCGCCGTTCCGGCGACAGAGTTCGCGCAGCTTCAGGCGCAGGGAGGCCAGCACGGCTCGCAGCGCCTGGGCGAGCCTGCCCCAGGGGCTCGCGTAGGGCGCCGGCAGATCGGAGGGTGGCGGAACCGGATCAGCCATGGACACCGGACACGGGGAGCTGGCTCAGGAGTCGTTGCGGCGGCGCAGCAGGGCAAGGGGGTTGCGGGGGCGCTGGGGCGGCGGCGGCTCCTTGGGGGAGCCCTCCGGCCGGGAGTCGTCGTGCAGGAGGCTCGGGTCCGCCCCCTGGCCCTGGGAGAAGCGCTCCACCTGGGCCGCGTCGGGAGTGGGCTCCTTGACCCCGCAGACCTCCCGGTACATGGCGTCGTACTCCAGGGCGGAGCGGTTCCAGCTGAAATCGGTGGTCATGGCCCGGCGCTGCAGTTCCCGCCAGCTGGGCTCGTTGCGATAGGCCTCCCAGGAGCGCACGATCGTCGTGTAGAAGTCGATAGCCTCGTAGCGATCGAAGCCGTAGCCGGTGCCGGTGCCGGCGGTGGGGTCGTTGGGGGGCACGGTGTCCACCAGGCCGCCGACACGGCGCACCACCGGGATCGAGCCATAGCGCATCGCCAGCATCTGGCTGATGCCGCAGGGCTCGAAGCGGCTCGGCATCAGGAAGGCGTCGCTGCCGGCGTAGATCAGCCGCGACAGGGCGTCGTCGTAGGTGAGGAAGACGGAGAAGCGGCCGGGATGGCGGGCCGCCATCTGCCACAGGCCGGACTCGTAGCCCCGCTCGCCGGTGCCCAGCACCACGAACTGGCTGTCGCTGTAGGCCAGCACCCGGTCGGCTACCTGCAGGAGCAGGTCGACGCCCTTCTGGTCCACCAGCCGGCTCACCATCCCCATCAGGTAGGAGCGGGGGCTGACGTTCAGTCCCATCCGCTCCTGCAGCAGCCGCTTGCAGGCGCCGCGGCCGCTGAGGTCGTCAGTGGAGAAGGGGGCCGGCAGGGTGGTGTCGGTGGCGGGGTTCCAGTCGTCGGTGTCGATGCCGTTGAGGATGCCGCGCAGCTTGCCGCTGATGAAGTTCAGCAGGCCGTCGATGCGCTCGCCGTATTCGGGCGTGCGGATCTCCATCGCGTAGGTGGGCGAGACCGCATTCACCCGGTCGGCATAGAGCAGGGCCGCCGCCATGGTGTGGTCGCCCTGCATGTACCAGGGGCACCAGGTCATGCGATCCAGTTTCCAGCGCCAGGGGCCCTGGTAGCGGAGGTTGTGGATGGTGAACACCGTGCTGATCTCCGGGTCCTGGTGCATCCACACCGGGATCATTCCCGTGTGCCAGTCGTGGCAATGCAGTACCTGGGGCTTCCAGCCGCCGTTCCAGGCGAACTCGGCACTGGCGTTGGCAAAGAAGGTGAAGCGCCAGTCCTCATCCTCGCCGCCATAGATGCGCTCGGGATCGAACACCGGATGGCCCACCAGATAGATGCTCAGACCACTGGTCGGATGGCGGGTTTCGTAGATGGCGAAATCGGTGCCCATGGCGTGACCCCGCCACATCGGTTCGGCCGGAATCTCCAGCCGGCTCCACAGCTTTCCGTAGCCCGGCATGATGATCCGGACGTCGTGCCCCAGCGCCGCCAGGGCCGGCGGCAGGGAGCCCACCACGTCGCCCATGCCACCCACCTTGATCATGGGAGCGCACTCCGCAGCGGCAAACAGAACCCTCATCCGTGCTCGATCGCTGGTGCGTCTGGAACTCTACGGGCTGCCCCGGGGCGCTCCGGCTGCCGACGCCGGCGGCTCAGGGCAGCACCGTCACCGGTGTGCCGAGCTGCACCATGTCGAACAGTTCCCTGACGTCCTCGTCGAACAGCCGCACGCAGCCATGGGAGACGGCACCGCCCACACTGTCGCGATGGGGTGTGCCGTGGAAACCGGAGCTCACGCACCCCTTCACCTCCAGGTGCTCCTGGCCGTTGAAGCCACGCCTGCCCTTGCAGTCGCGGTGGAAGCCGATCCAGCGGGAGCCGAGGGGATTGGCGGGGCCGGGTGGAATGCGCACGCCCTTGGCTGGATGTTCCCAGATCGGATAGGCGGTCTTTTCGATCACGCTGAAGGAACCCACCGGCGTCTCCCAGCCGGGCATGCCCACCCCCACCCGGAAGCGGCGCCGTTCCCGGTTCCCTTCCATCACCTTCAGCAGCCGCCTGCGGCGGTCGAGGATCAGCTGCAGCGGGGGGGAGGCGGGCGCCGCCGTCGTCGCTGCCGGCCCAGGGATGGCAGCCGCTGGGTCGGAGCCTGCAGCGACGGCGATCGCAGACTCCACCGACAATCCGGAGAACACACTGAACAGGGCCACAGCCAGGGGCGGGATGGCTTGGCGGTTCACGATGCGGTCGGCCGGGATCAGACTCGTGCTCTGAGGTTAGCGAGCTGAACACAGCCACGGGCCGGGGCCGGGGCCGGAGCCGCGCAGGAACGGACTAAAGTCCGCCCTATCACTGGCTCCGGTCAATCCCGTTGCAGCCTCTATGGCGGTCGACGGTTCCACCGTCCCGGTGGCACCGATTCGCCCTCAGCACGTCTGCCGTTCTGTTCATGGCTCTGGAGATCGCCGCCCCATCCCTTGGGGCTCCGGACCATCACCACGGCCTGCTTTACAGCTACAAGAACGACGCCGTCCCGCCACGCTGTTCGCGCAGCTTCTGGCTGCTCCATAAGAGCAAGAAAGTGTGGTTCCTGGTCGATGAGCACCACAAGGACAGCGACGCCGAACCAGCCTTCTTCTACCGGGGCCGGAGAATTCTCTACAGCGGTGATCTGCGCTCACTGCCGCCGGAACGGAGAAAGCCTCTCGAAACCAACAGCATCGTGTGGGGCCAGTCCGTCGCCCATGGCTGGGGACGGGGGCCGAACGGGACCAACTACTTCCTGCATCTTTGGACCCGCTGGTCGATCTTCCAGCCAGCCCGCTGCCATCCCGAGTACTTCACGATGACCTTCCAGTCCCCCCTCCAGCGCTGAGCGGGTGGCACAGGGAGAGGCAGTTGGTCGCCCCACCGATCCGCCGGTGGCTGATCGACCAGCCGTAGGCGTTGCGCAGCTTCAGGAACATCACCAGGCCCCAGTGGGCCTCCCTGGCGAGGGGATCGTGGCCTGTGGCTTCCATCGCCTGCTCCACGGCCGCCAGGGCGGCCTCGAAGTCGAAGGGGGCCCCCTGGTCGAGGATCTGCACGCAGAACTGCTGGCTTCCCATGTGCACCGACAGCTGGACCGGCGGCGCCGGGTCCAGATCGGCGTGGGCATGGCGAACCGCGTTGGTGAACCCCTCCACAAGCGCCAGCTGGGCCTGCATCCAGAGCTCCGACGGCACGGCGGGATCACCCAGCTGGCCGAACCAGCAGAGCAGCGTCTCGATTTCATCGAGATCACTGCGGACGGTGAGTTGGCCGAGGGGCCGATCGAATTCCGAACCCTGGGGCAAGGTCATGCTGCCCCTGAGTTCTTGCTGAAAAGAACAAGAAAGGTGCGGAGGATCAGCTTCAGGTCGTAACCCAGACTCCACTTCTCCTGGTAGCGCAGATCCAGCCGGATCACATCCTCGAAATCCCGTATCGATGATCGGCCGCTCACCTGCCATTCCCCGCTCAGGCCAGGACGCACATCGAACCTTTGCCAGCTGGGGATGGCATAACGCCGCACTTCATCCGGGGTGGCGGGCCTCGTGCCGATCAGGCTCATGTCGCCGATCAGAACGTTCCAGAACTGGGGCAGCTCATCCAGGCTGGTCTTACGCAGGATCCGGCCCACGCGGGTGATTCTGGGGTCATTCTCATTCTTGAAGAAGGCCCCCTGGGCCTGGTTCACCACACTGGCTTTGAGCTTCTCAGCATTGCTGACCATCGAGCGGAACTTCCAGATCCGGAAATGGCGGCCCATCCAACCGCAGCGCATCTGGCTGAACAGGATCGGCCCCGGGCTGTCCAGACGGATCGCCAGGGCGATGGGCAGGAACAGCACGGCCGTGATCCCCAGCCCCACCAGGGCCCCGCCGACATCGAGGCAACGCTTGATTCCGGAGCGCACCGAGGGGTGGGTGAGCGGTGGCCGCTGGTCCTCCGTGTGGGACAGCTGGGGCAGGAGCCCCTCGGAATGGGCCGCGATCGGCAGGACCTTCTCCAGCCCGGTCACCTGCAGGGCCAGGAACACCTGACGGTTCAGGCTCCAGGCCGCCAGGGGAACCGCGCGCTCCTGGGCTGTCTTGATGACACCCACCAGGGCACCGATGCCGCTGCTGTCGATGACCGCCGTGCGTCCGAAATCGAGGAGCACCTGCCGCAGTCCCTCCACCTCCGCCAGCCAGCCAGGGAAACCGGAGCGGAACTCCACCGCTTCGCTGACGGTGAGCCGCGGCGGCAGCTGCAGGATCAGGACGCCGTTGCGCACGGTCCTGACGAACGAGGCCGGAGGGGTTGGGCCACCCATCATGTCTCGGGGAAATGGGACAGGAGACTCCGGCAGAGGGACTGGGCGGAGCTGTCGGTGACGTCGCTGATCGAGGTCTTGTACGGGGCTTCGAGAAAGCGCACGAGATCGCCCGGACTCCAGGCGATCGGCACGCCCATCTGCCTGAGGGCCAGGGCGAGTTCCACCTGGTGATCGTCGACATGCTCCTGATAGCGGACGCTGCGGGGCACCAGGATGAAGGGCTGTTGCAGTTCATCGAGCAACAGGACCGTTCCTTCACCGCAATGGGCAATCACCAGGCGCGCCCGTTCCACCAGGGCCCGAAAGGAATCCTCCTTCAGCAACCGGTACACGCTGGTGCCGCTGGGGAGAAACGTACAGGTGCCGTACTGAACAACGATCTCCTCATCGATGAGTTCCAGCTGGATCAGCAGCTCCATCCACTGCATCAGACGGTTGAAGGGGAACTGTTCGGTCCCCACGCTCACCAGGATCATGCTCCCACCCTTCCCTGGACAAGTTCGGCGCGTGGATAGCGACGCTGCAGCTGGGGCCAGTGCACGTAGAGGATGTCAAGAAACGGTCGAACCAGTCGCGCCGAGAGGCTCAGGGTCTCGATGCGGGTCACGGACTCGATGAACACGGTCTTGCATCCGAGCAGCTTACCGAGCAGCAGAAAGGGGACGGCCACACCGGCACCGGTCGAAACGATCACGTCCGGCCGCTCGCTGCGGATCACCTGCAGCGCCAGAGCCAGGTTGCGCAGCAGATTCGGCAGGTTGCGGTTGGTGGGGCTGTGGGCCCATTGCACCGGCTCCCCGGCCAGGGCCGTTTCGGTGGTCGGCGTGCGGAAGGTGATCCAGAGATGGGGATGGCGCCCCCAGAAGTCGGCCAGCTGCTGCAGGGCCTTGAAGTGCCCACCCGAGGAACAGACCAGCAGGATCTTCATCGGCCCAGTTCCCCCTGCATGCGTCGCTTCTGGCTGGCACCGGTGGACCGCAACATGCGGCCCTCCAGCCAGCGATAGGGACCCTCCGGCAACACCAGCAGCAGGTAGGCGGCCACCAGGGTGATCAGGGTGCGTCGCGGTTCCTCCAGCAGCACCCTCCAGTCGGTGGCCAGGGATTGGTGCAGCAGCCGCACGGCCAGGGCGCCATCCCGCTGCCGCGTTGCCCGGCGTGCCAGGTAGCGCAGCTGATAGGCCCGGGCCCTGGAGCCCCACCGGGCGATGAAGTCGGGGTGGGTGGCTTCGGTCTTGATCAGCACCCGCTCCCAGGAGGTGTACTGCTTCATCAGGTTGGCCGAGAGTCCGCCATCGCTGATGCGGTAGAGCGTCAGGGCCTCGGGAATTCCCTCGATCCGCCACTGGGTCTCCAGTGCGATCCGCAGCCAGCACTCGATGTCTTCGGACTGACGGAAGCTGTCATCGAAGAAGAAATCTTCCACCTCGCCATAGAGATTGGCGCTGAAGCGAATGGCGTTGAAGACGTCGCGGCGGATCACCACGGCGGAGCCATTGCCGATCGGATTGCGGCAGAACACCAGCTCCGGGGTGATGTCCTGCAGTTTCGGCATCTGATGGATGCCGATGGGCCTGGAGGCCTCATCAATGAAGCTGGAGCGGGAGAAACTCACCCCCACTTCGGGCCGCGACTTCAGGTGGTCCACATGGCGCTCCACCTTGCTGGGCAACCAGAGATCATCACTGTCGAGAAATCCCAGAAACTCCCCCTGGGCCTGGCGGATTCCCGTGTTTCGGGCACCCGCCAGACCACGATTGCTCTGGTTCACAATCCGCAGGCGTGAATCCTCGTAGCCCTGGCAGATCGCCACCCCGTCATCGGTGGATCCGTCGTTCACCACCAGGATCTCAAGGTTGGTGTAGGTCTGGGCCAGTACCGATTCAAGACTCTCCCGCACCGTCGCGGCGGAGTTGTAGAGCGGCATCACCACCGTCACCAGGGGGGATCGGCTCATGGCAGCGGGCTCACAGGCAGGGGGCGTCGCCAACGCCATCATGACCGCGCCCTGCCGGGGCGGCCACCGAGGCGGCGCCAGGGGGCCAGCAGCTGCCGGCCGAAGACAGCCAGGGTCGTCAGCACCGTGCGTCTTGGTTGCCGCAGCAGGAGACGCCAGTCGGAGCGCAAGGCCCGCCACATGAAGTCGGCGCCGATGGCGGGAGTCCCCCCCAGGCGCAGGGAACGCCTGGCCAGGTAGCGCAGATGAATGGCCTGGGCCGTGGCGAAGTGGCGCGTCACCAGCTCCGGCGCATAGCCACGGGCTTCCTGGATCAGACGCAACCAGCCCTGTTCCATGCGCTGGAGGCTGGAGGAGAGCCCCCCGACCGATGTGCGGTAATAGGTGAGCACCTGCGGCAGTCCGGCGACGCGCCAGCGGCCATCGCAGGCCACCCGCAGCAACCATTCCAGATCTTCCGAATAGCTCATGTCGGCGACGAATCCACCTACCGCGGTGAACACCTCGCGCCGCAGAACCCAGTTGGAGGTGGTGTTGGTGGGGTTCTCACAGAGGAAATCCACCGGTCGGTAGGACGCCCGTGGCAGGGCCGCCAGCAGGCCCGTGGGCGTCCCCTCCGGGGAGAGGAACTCGACGCGGGCGAAGCTCACCCCCACCTCGGGATGGTTGAGGTGGTAATCCACATGCAGGCGCAGTTTGTTGGGGTGCCAGAGGTCGTCGGCATCCAGGAAGGCGATCAGGGGCGCCCTGCTCAGCGCCACGCCGCGGTTGCGGGCCGCCGAGACTCCCCCATTGGGCTGGCACACCACCTGGATCCGGGGATCGTCCCCGAACAGGCGGCTCACGATGGACAGGCTGTCATCGGTGGACCCGTCATCCACCGCGATCAATTCCCAAGCGTCAAGGTTCTGGTTCTGCACCGAGCCCAGCGTGCGGGCGATGTGCGCCGCCGCATTGTAGATGGGAACCACCACCGAAACCTTCGGTGCGTTCAGCCCTGCTGGGCCTGGAACCACCGCAGCGGTCGCGTGCGGATCGGTTTGCGTCATCGCGGCGATTACGATGTATGGCTGGAACGATGGGCGCTTCCGATACGACCCAGCAGCGCCCTGATACGCCCTACCAGGGTGATCCAGGCCATGCGCAGGCGCTTGGTGTAGTAGTCGAACTGGTTGATCGTCGGCGGCTGACCCTCCTGGAAGTGGTTCAACTGGCGGGCCGGCAGCAGCTTGGATGTCCAGTCGACGGAGCCGATATGCCTGAACTGGGCATGGCCGAAACGGGCCTGGAGCTTTTCCTTGATCTGATCAGGTGTGCGATAGGGATAGTGGCGGTTGTAAAGACGCTGGGAGCAGGCTTTCCTGAGTCCGTTGGGCCACTGGGGCGCCACTGCTTCGTCCCAGGGTTGATGGGGCTGGTTGCGGAAGAAGCGGTACTCTCGCCAATTGGCGGAGTAGTAGCGGCGCCGTTCGGTGATGGGCCGGTTGGTTTCCAGCTTCTCGCTCTCCCAGTTCTGGTAATCGGTATCCGTGTAATAGAACTGGAGGTTCCAGGCCGTCACGAAGTCGGCCTTCTCGCGATTCGCCTTGGAGAGCACCTCCCGAGGATTCCCTTCAAGGAACTCATCCCCATCCAGCCGCAGCCACCAGTCCTGATCCGTCAGTTCATGGTTATGACGATTGTAAACGATAGAGCGCATTCCATCACGGAAGGGAACAAGCAGTTGTTCCTCGATCACGATGTCTGGATACTGCAGTGCCAGAGAATTGACGGTTTCCCAGGTTCCATCCGTGCTGCCGTTGTCAAGAACAAAGATCCGATCACAGAACGTCCGTGCATGATGAAGGCAATCTGCAATGACATCGCCCTCATTCTTGATCAGGCAGATGGCGTAGATCTTCACAAGCGGGTCGGGCGGACGTGGTCAGGGCCAGCCCTTCTGCCACCCGCAGCACCACGGACGTGTTGCGGAGGTGGGGCGGGAGCGCAGGGGGGTCGTGGGCTTCCGTCACCCTAGCCGCGCCATGGGCATGTCCCCTGTCACAGGCCGGCTGGCTGGGTGATCTGAATCCGTCGCAGCAGCCGTTGCCCCAGCATCAGGTAGATCGGTTGCAGCGTGAGGTGGGCCGCTGCGACGGCGGCGGCCACGCCCAGGGACCCCCCTGTGGTGCCGATCAGAATCGCCACCGTGAGGGCCACCGTGAAGGCCAGGTTCCAGAGCAGATCCACCTGGGGCAAGCCCACGGCGCGGAACAGCATCGAGGAGGCGTTGGCGAATGGTCGGGACAGGGCCGACAGGCAGATCAGCATGAGAATCGGCACCGCCCCCTCCGACACCCACTGGCGGCCAAAGACGATCGGCACGTACAGGGGAGCCAGGCTGCACTGCAGGGCCACCACGGGCACGATCACCTTGGTGATGGTGAACAGGTTCCTGCGGAAGCGTTCCTGGAGGACGGCGGGCTGGCTGCGGACGTCACAGAAGTCGGAGTAGAGAGAGACGGAGAGGGCGTTAATCACGCTCAGACTCAGGCCCAGTCCGGCATTGAACGCGAAGTAATACACCCCAAGCGCCTTGACTCCAATGAAGCGGCCGATCAGGAGATAATCCACATTCTCCCGGAAAGTGTTGAGCAGCTCAACCCCGAGGATACGACTGCCGAACTGCAGCACGGACTTCCAGCGCTTGAGCGTGAACGACATGGCGGGCCGCCATGGTTCGAAGCGCAGCATCATGGCGACCCAGACTGGTGCCACCAGCAACTTGGGCAGCACAATCGCCCACATGCCCATCCCCAACAGCGCAAAGATCCCCGTCATCAGGTTTTCGCTGGCGACGGCTGTGAGGTTGGTCATGCTGTAGAACTTCAGCCGATTCTTTCGCCGCACCAGAGCCGACTGAACCATGGAGAGCGGATAGATCAGATAGCTGAAGCTCACCACGATGATCGGCACGATCAACGCCTTGTCGTTGTAGACCCTGGCGAAGACGAACGAGCCGATGATTTGGATGAGGAAAAGGCTGAAGCCGATCAGCCAGTTCAGACTCCATGCCGTCTGACAGATCTCCCCGACCTCATCCGCATCGGCCTGCACGATTTTGTCGCCGATACCGTTGCGAGTGAAGACCTTCACAAGCTCGCCGGACGTCAGCACGATGGCCGCCAGCCCATAGTCCCTGGGGCTCAGGAGCCTGGCCAGAAGCACCGTGGCCACGAGCCGCGAGACGCGGATCCCCACCTCACCGGCACCCATCCAGCCGATGTTGCGGATGAACCGATCCTTGGGGATAAACCGTTTCAGGTGGCTGATCAGGCGCATCAACGGTCAACCCCGCGCTGGAGCTTCTGGTGGCTCATCATGGCATCAGGGCATCGCACTGAAGGCAGATCGGGGTGAGAATCACGACACGGGCTCAAATTCAGGTTGGGGCATTCCTTTCTTCTCCTGCAAGGCCATTCCCATGATGACCATTCCAGGCCAGAAGAGGTACACAAGGATCTCCAGATTCTCGCCAAAGGTATACATGAAAAGGAGGATGATGATTCCCAGCCCTGCGGAGCCAAGCTGATAGTGGGGGCTGGCAGCCCGGCGCAACAGATCCAGCCCCGTGGCCAGCATGGGAACGGCGATAGCGACAAATCCCACAATGCCCTTGACAAAGAGAACGCCGGCCCAGGTGTGATGGGAGCCGATGGCCATGTACTCCACCAGATGGGGGCCGCCTTCCACAACACCATGCCCCCAGATCGGAGCCTCCGTCTCCCAGCGATGGAAGGCGATGCGCTTCAACGCAAAGCGAACACGGGTGGAGCCAGCCCGTGCACCTTTGAATCCTTCCCAGTAGTCATTGAAGGCCGTGAGAATGGTGGTGGCGAAGATCCCGCCCAGATAGGAGAGAACTCCCAGCGAAATCAGCATGGCCGGCTTGCGGAGTCTGGAAACTACGAACGTCACGGACGGGATCAGGATGATGCAGAGCTGGGCCAGGCGTGACTTGCAGACAAAGCACATGACGATCGAACCGGCGATGCCAAGAAGTTTCCATTTCTGGTCCTTTTCCAGGCGGCAGATCATGAAGTTGATGTTGCCAACAAAACCAAGGGCTGGCCCCCACGGTGCAAAGAGACGCCAGCGAAGATCACCTGTGCTGCCATCGATTTCATAGAGCGGAACATCAAAGAACTCATTTCCCGGACCACCGACGGCCCTCAGTGGCGAGACGTAGAGAACCTCTGGCAGCCCCAGATTGGGGGTCAGCATCAGAAAAGGCATGATGAGCAGCGTATGCAGCCCGACGATGCATATGGCACGGGTGATGATGCTGCTGCGAATCGGCAGGGCTCCGGCTAGCGGGTAAAGGGCCAAAGCGGCCCAGCCCTTGGCCCAGCCGATGGTGGACTTGATGATCGCCCCCGTACCGAGATTAAAGTTCACATGGCCTGCAATCAAGGCAACTTCCATGACGATCATTCCGATAATCCAAAGCCAGATCACTGGAGAAATCGAAATCTCTTCATGCTCCTCTGGGTGATCCATGCGGGCTAGGATCTTGATCAGCAGACAACCCAGGAGTAGCCAGCACAGAACAGATCCCACCACATACAGCCCACCGACCAGCCAGATGGGATAGGTGCAGATAATCGACCACCACACCAGACGCTCTGGCCAGTTTCTGGGCTGAAGATCATCCTCAGAATGGAAGGCTTTGAATAGAAGCGTCTTGAGTCCCAATGAAGTCTCCTGGCTAGGTAGACACCCAACGGCCAAGCCGCTTGATCCAGGGCTTGCGGATCCATAGAATCCAGAGACCGGACGTCGTCAGAATCGAACCAAAGGCTGAGCCAGCAAGAACCAACGAACGTTTCGGGGATGTCGCTTTCTCAGGCAGCGATGGCTCAACCGCAATCTGGATCAGGGGGAAGGCTGCAAAGATATTGGACTGGCCCAGATCCAGTTTGGCCAAGGTGGATGCAAAGACGGCTTCTGCGATCTGTTCGTTACGTTTGAGATTCTCCAACGACGACTGCCTCTGGGACATCAATCGCAGACGTTGCTCCAGGGAACTGATCTGTTGATCCAGCTTGCTGACCTGTGATGCGGCACCACTGGCATCCGATTGGAAGTTCACCAGGTTCTGGAAGAGAGATTCACGTCCCGAACTTGCTCCAGTCAACGCAAGCCGTGAGAGCGTCTGGGCGGAAGCTGGCCGACCGAGCAAGAGCTTGGCACGTTGATTCATCGCCCGCATGGCCGCCTCCTGCCGCTTGATTTCCTTGAGAATCCGCGGGTTATTCCGGCCAAACTTGGATTGTTGAACCTTGAGGATAGCCGTGGCTTCGCTGTAGTCCTTTAAAGTCTGTTGGAAGATCTGATCGACCTGTAACCTGAAGGCATCTGAGGCCTCTGCTGGAGACAGACCAAGGCTACGTCCCAATTCTTGCAGCCGACTCTCGGCCTGGGATTGCTGCGCCGCAAGCTCAGCCCTCTGTTTACGAAGTTGTTCAATATTCGCCGACAGGATCTCGACCTGCTCCGTCGATGTCAGACCCGACTTGCGCTTATACTCGGACACTTGCTTCTGAGCTTCCTCGAGCTTCTGCTGGGTCTCCAGCAGGATCTTCTGCGTGGGGCCTTCCCGTTGGTTGATCTCACTGACGCGCAGCTCATTGAGTCGCTCGACCATGGCCGCATACAACGCAAAGGAACGCTTGCGTGCGTCCTCTGGGGAGGGTCCAGTGGAATCGATCTGCATCAGTGTCGTATTGTCGATATTCTTGATGCGGGGCTTGGCGAAATCTGCCTTCGGAATATTGGCTATCTTGGCGGCTCGAGCCAAAACCTGCTCGCTCACGAAGATGTACTCATAGTTGGCCCGGGGATCAAACGTAGCCAGGCCGAGGGATTCACTTGATGCTGTGGCCTGACCAATGTCCGGCAGGCTCAGATTGACGGCATTGGCGCTTCCAGGGAGAATCAGTGCCCAGGAGCTGGTATAGACAGGTCTCGCGAGCAAGAGATACAGAATGCTCGAACCCCATATCAAGGTGTTTGTGCACGTGGAAACGAAGAGATAACGACTCCAGCGAAGCTTGTCCGTTCTACTGAGTCCTTGCCACCAACCTCTTGGATTGGGAACTTTCAACCCTGGTATGTTTCGGAACTGCTCGGTAAACAGCCGCTTCGCCTTGCCCAAGGGCTCCTGCGCGGCCTGCAACTTCGGCTTCAGCCGTCTGAGGATGGGTGGATCTTCTTTCACTCTCTCTTAGGGAATACTGCGGTCATAAATCAAGACAGCTGGATTCAGAAACTGGGTAAGAATGCTAAGGACAGCCTGGAAGTTGGTCATCTTGGAGTCATAACAGGCAACGCCATCGTCTGCCATGAGGTAGGGGTTGTTGGCGTTGTCTGTCGAGGCGCGAAGAAGCTCTTCAACGCCCCGTTCGTAGACCGTCGTCTTACCCGAGGCTCTTTCCGTTCGCACCAGGATGGCTTTGCGTCGCGCGTTCGTGATCATGGTTCCACCCGCACAGTTCGCCGAGATGACCGCATGGGATAGGCGTGATCCATAGGGAAAATTCCTGGCCTGAGAGCCAATACCTGCAACAGAGTTTCCCGCCGCCGGAACAGTAAGATTGGAGATGTTGATTTCAACCTCAGCGGGTGTGATATGCGACGGACGAACGATCAGTGGGTTCACGCTACCCGTGTCGGGAACCATCACCTGATCACCGGCAATCAACGGGATGTCCTTAAAGGGTACCCCTGTGAAGGCACCGGAGAGGTCCACCACTTGCCGTCGTGGTCCCCGCTTCAACTCCACGGCGGTGACATCGGCGGTGGGCGTCACGCCCCCAGCGCGACGCAGGGCCGTGGTGAGCATACGATTGAGTGGGGCTTGTCCTGAGAGTTGAACGGGAGTCTGTGTCTGTTCCACATCACTCAGCTCGTTGATCAAAACCCGACCGGGCTGGAAGGCCGAGCCGAGCACAAAGACGGGGACCGGTGCCCACTGGACCACGCTCAGACTGACCCTGAGGAAGGAGGGTTGAAAGAAACCCTGTTGCACCAGGGCTTGAGAAACACGTTTCTGAAGTTGCTCCGGCTCAAGGCCGACGGCCTGGATTCCTTTCATGTAGGGAAGTTCAAGCTCCCCATTCAGATTGATTTCAAATATTCCGCTGAACTCTTCGCCTTCCGGAATGGTGACTTTGACGCGATCGCCCGGTGAGATCGGTAAGGCCTGAACGGCCCCCGTTGCGCTAACAAAACACGCCAATCCAAAAAGCCACAACTGGAATTTCGACATCTGCGTCGATTCGGAACCGTATCCCCGATTGGCTTGCCCAATCGATCGTAGCCTATCGGTCGCCTGCAAGGTAGGCCTTCCACCGCTGATGCGCAGGAAGGCGTGTCTTCGTCTGCGGCGATCACCTGCGCTCTGGTTACACCTTCGGGCTATTCCCGTTGTCGTGACCACGGCAGGTCTCCCCCTCCATCACGAGACTTCACCAGGGGCAAGGTTGGTCTGAAGCTCGACTGCTGCTGAGGCCCAGACGCGGATGCTGGCACCCACAGCCTCCAGAGACCCCGGTCGTGGGGCGGTTCCGGCGAAACTGCACTGTTCATTCAACGCTTTGTCCAAGGCCTGTTCAACGGTTTCGTTCCGCGGGTGTCCGCGTCCATGTCAAAACCCTGGACAATTACTCTGGGCCGCCAGGGAGACTCCATGGGAATCTGCTCGTGTGATCGAGCCGCAACCGGCCACGTTCCTGATATCCCTACAGCGCACAGGAGTTGGTTGTCTCAGGGGCCATCATCCACGCTCGTCTCCCAGGCCGTCGGCATTCAACCTCGACGCTCCCACCCCTGCCGATCCAACGGCCAGCGGATGGCCGCATGCCGTGGCGGACAGGATGCGATCAGGACCCGACTTCACCGGCCGGCGCTGGGTCCTGCCACACCACGGTCTCCACAACGGGCACGCCGCGCGATGGCCTCGCAAGCCTGCGCTCGCGCCTCGACAGGCATCACCTGAAGCACCAGGCCATGCCCTCGGCTTCAGACGGCCTGATCTTCACCCTCTGCTAGCCCTCCAACCTCGTCAGTTCCACGGCACGCGCCTGTCCCGCATCATTGACCCACCGGTGCGTGAACACACCGCGTAAACCAATGGATCCGGGGACCGACCAGCCAGGGAGACATTTTTTTGCAAACCAAGGCCTGATGTCAGCTTTTGTGGCCAATGGACCAGTCTGCCCAGACTGAATCATGGCGCTGAGCTAATATTGAGCCAGCATGGTCGCCTGAGGTCCAGTGGTCAATATTGTGATTGTCGCCACCGCCAACTATCTATGGGGCGCAGCTGTCACTGTTCGCTCCGCATTGGAAGCCTGCAGTACGATCTTGAATGCCTATGTCATCAGTGTTGATCTCTCCCCTGATGACAAGAAGCGACTCTCTGACTCCTGGCAGTCTCCCAACCTTGGGATCGTACAGTTCATTGACTTTGACCTCAGCCAGGTTGACAAGCTTCGCAGTACCTTGCTCGTCAAGAGCAAATCTCCTTATGCACGATTCTTTATTCCCGAGTATCTCGCGGGCGTTTCACGATGCATCTACCTGGATACCGATCTCATCGTCTGCTCGGATCTTAACTCTCTGCAGGCACTCGATCTGGAAGGAAAGTCGAGCGCCTGTGTCATTGACGGTGGCATCGATACTCCGGAGCAGCAGCAGCGCCTCCGTGACAAACTGAAGTTGAGAAACCCTCAGCAGTATTTCAACTCAGGGGTGATCGTTATGGATCTGGATGCCTGGAGACGACAGAATATCCAATCGAAAGCTCTGACCATTGCACAGCAGAACTATGACCTGCTGGACCAGATGGACCAGGATGCTCTGAACATCGTGCTTCAAGACGACTGGGTGGTTCTTGATCCCAAGTGGAATACCTCCAAAGGCAGAGCTGACGTCCACTTCTCCGATGGCATCATCCACTTCCTGGGTAAAGTCAAACCCTGGCATGCTGATTATGCTGCCAACTTCCAGGATCGCTGGTTTGCACTACTCGATCGAACCGCGTTTTCCGGTCAACGTCCTGTAAAGCTCATGGGTATTGGTGGCGCCTATCGCAAGGTTGTTCGTTCGATTCCCACCTTGGAGATGGTAAAGGGAAAACTGCGCCGACTTCTGCGGTCGTCATGACTCACTCCCGCTGTCTTGCTGCCGGCCTGATAAGATGCCTAACATCTTTATCCAACCGCCTCACTCCGGACGCCATCTGGAAGATTGCTCATGGCGCCAGGTTATCACACAGCGTTGCCAGAACTGTCACCTTCATCTGTAGTTTCCCGTGCGCATTGGCCTGATCAACGCCTACAGCACCCTGAATCTGGGGGATGCGGCGATTTACAGTGCCTTTCGAAAGCTCCTGCCGGGTGTCGACCTGGTTGCCTGCGTCCAGGATGAACATCCTGATGCCACGCTTGGTGTCAGCTTCCAGCCCGATCGCCCCCGAAGCTGTGATGCCTACATCAGCGTGGGTGGCGATATCTTCAATAATTCACGTGAATGGCTGGTCACCAAAGCGTTCCTAAGGAATCTTGCTGAACTGAGACACAGTCCTCGCCACACATTCCTGTTCGGCCAGTCCATTCCCCGTTCCTGTCACGGTCTCAGCTTTTTCCTGCTGCAGCGCTATTTCAAGCGTCTGGCTGCCATCTGTGTGCGGGATGCGGAAAGCCACCAGCGACTTTGCGCGGCCGGCGTGCCGGCACGGTTGTCCTACGACATCGCTTTTGTGCTGGAGAGTTCACCCCGGGCGGAGGCCACGGCGCGACAATGCCTGGAGCGTCTGGCCATCGAGCCAGGCCAGGCGGCCGTGTTGTCGGTGCGTGGTTTCGACAGCATGTACGGCCATGACAATGACGCCTTCGTCACCAGGATGGCCCAGCTCAGTGGCCAACTGTCCGCCGACGGACTCAAGCCGGTCGTGTTGATCCAGTCAGGGGCCTACGGTTCCGACAATGATCTTGATGTGGCCGCCGCCATCCAGGCCCGGGCACCCGGCACCGCCATTCTCAACCCGTTTGTCGCCAATCCGGCCGTGCCGAGCTGGCAGCTTGCCATGGCCCTGTTCGCCCTGGTGGACATCGTCATTGCTGTGCGCTTTCACACCGCTGTTCTGTCCCTAGCGGCTGGACGTGTTCCCTTCCACCTTCACTATTCCAACAAGGGTAGGGACCTCTGCAGGCGGCTTGCTCTTCCCGGTTGCGACCTGGCTAGCCTGGATCCCCCGACGACGTTGCCGGCCATCCTTGCCACCCGGCGGCGCCAGTTCGCCCACGAACCCTTGCGTGAGCAGGTTCGACGCGATTTTCAATGGTGTCTTGATCAGTTACCTGTCCACCCCTGTCGGGATCCCCACGGCCCTACGGCTCTAGATTGATCCAATTTGAGCTTTCGACGATGTACGGGCTGGTCAACCGGGCCATTCAGCAGATGGTCACCACCCACCATGGGGAGGATGTCTGGCATCGCATCAAGGAGCGGGCTAATCTCCGGGATCTTGATTTCTTCTCCACCTACCAGGCCTATCCCGATGATGTCACCCATCGGCTGGTGGCGGCGGCCACGGAGGAACTAGGTCTCTCGGGAGATCAAATCATGCATGCCTTCGGTGAGTACTGGATCACTTACACGGCCACGGAGGGTTATGACCAGCTTCTTGAGAGCACAGGTGAAACCCTGCCGGAGTTTCTGGATCACCTGGATCATCTCCACGCCCGCGCCGCCGTGGTCTTTCCGGAGCTTCAACCGCCCTCATTTCGCTGTGAGCATCGTGCCGATGCTTCCATGCAACTGGAGTACCGCTCGAAACGTCGCGGACTCGCGCCCATGGTGACCGGCCTGCTTCATGGTCTGGGCAAGCGTTTCCGTACCCCTGTTGCGGTCGACCAGATCGCCTCCCGAGCCCAGGGTGATGCCAAGGACCTGTTCCATGTACGCCTTGCCCCAACGTCTGTATCCGGCTCCGTTGCGGTTGATGACGGCATGTGGAACCCATCAACCGGTGTCGTTTCTGATGGTGATCTCTGTGCCGATACCTGACCAGCTTCTAGACCCGCTCTTCCCGTTTCATTTGGTCTTCGACCGTCAGCTGACCATCCGTTCAGCTGGATCGGTCCTTCGTCGCATTCTTCCTGTCCCGGAGCTCCTGGGGCAGCCCCTCCAGGAGCACTTCCTGCTCCTGCGGCCGGATGTGCCGATGGACTTTCCCAACCTGCGTGACTGCACCGACCGCCATGTCATCCTCCGGTCCGATCTGATTGCACTGCAGCTTAAGGGCCAGATCTGCTGTCTGGATGATACGGAACAACTGTTGTTCGTTGGCACACCCTGTCTGCTGCAACTTGAGGACCTGAAAACCCTCGGGCTGAAGATCAATGACTTCCCCCTTCATGACTCCCTGGTTGACTTTCTTTTCCTGCTGCAGGCCCGCAATGTGGCCCTCGCGGAGAGCCAGAAGCTGAACGACATTCTGACCACGCAGCGCGCTGAGCTGCGGCAATCGACGCAACGCCTCACGGCGCTCAATGCCGAGCTGGAAGCGGCCAGACAGGCTGCGGAAACAGCCAATGCGGCCAAGGACACGTTTCTGGCCACGATGAGCCATGAGATCAGAACTCCCATGAACGCCATCATCGGCATGGCCGGTCTGCTTCAGGACTCCAAGCTGGATCCTGTGGAGCGGGAGTATGTTGAGATCATCAACAGCAGCACTGATTCCCTGCTGACGATCATCAATGACATCCTTGACTTTTCGAAGATTGAATCCGGCGCGATGCAGCTCGATGAGCAGCGCTTCGACCTGCGCATCTGCATTGAAGAGGCCCTTGACCTGAGTGTGTCCCGCCTGTTGGGCAAGGAGGTGGAACTGATCCTGGACATCGATCCCAACCTGCCCACGGCTGTCATCGGTGACCTCACCCGCCTCCGTCAGATCCTCTGGAACCTCCTGAGCAATGCCGTCAAGTTCACCACCCAGGGTGAGATCGTCGTCACGCTGACAGCGGAGCCCCGGGCCGCTGCGGTCGGCGAGCCGACGCCTTGTCTGTTCACGTTTCAGATCCGGGACACCGGCATCGGTGTGTCGGCCGCTCTGATTCCCCAGCTGTTCGAACCCTTTCGCCAGGCCGATCCCTCCACAGCCCGGCGCTATGGCGGCACGGGCCTGGGCCTGGCCATCACCCGCCGTCTCTGCGAGTTGATGGGGGGAGCCATCAGCCTGGCCAGTGAGGAAGGGGTCGGCAGTGTCTTCACCTTCACCGTGGTGTTGCGGCTCGATACGGTCTCCACGGCGAGCCTCACGCCCCAGACCCTGACAATCCCAGTTCCGGATGCGTCCGCGGTTCTGCTGTTGATCGGCAATCCCACCCTCCGCGGAATCCTGCAGAGGCAGCTCGGCTGCATGGGGCTGTCGGTGATCGCCCCCGACCTCTGTCAGATCCCCATGCGACTCGCCGCTCCCACGATCGTTGATGCCGGCACTGGTGCCGTGGTGATCGACGGGCGTCTGCTCGTCTGCGAAGACGACACGCCGCCCCCAGCTTTTCTGCGGGATCCCCTGCTCCGGATCCGCCCCTGGATCGTTCTGGCCGACCACGGCAAGGTTGCTGAGCTGGCATCGCTCCCCGAGACGCCGCCCGTCATGCTCACCAAACCGGTGCGACTGGGACAGCTTCGAGGGGCGCTGATCCAGCAACTCCAGAGCCCGGTGGAGCGGCGGCTGTCCAGGTCGCCATCGCTGACAAGCCAGCCATCCCCGGAACTGCGCTCCCATCGGCTCGCCGATCGTCTGCCGATGCGGCTGCTTGTTGTCGATGATGTTCCCGTGAACCGCCAGCTGGCGCTGCTGCTGCTGCAGCGCCTGGGCTATCGCGCCGATGCCGTCGCGTCCGGCTCCGAGGCCCTGGCGGCCCTTCAGAGCACCTCCTTCGACATTGTCTTCATGGACGTGCAGATGCCGGAGATGGACGGCTATGCCACCACACGGGCCATCCGTCGGCTGCCGGCCCCGTTCGTGCAACCCTGGATCATCGCGATGACCGCCCATGGCCGTCCGGAGGATCGCCAGGCCTGCCTGGAGGCCGGCATGGACGATTTCCTGGCCAAACCGATCGTGCCCGCCCAGCTCACCTACGCCTTGGAGCACTCCCCCCCCCGCGACCAACCCGTGGCCCCTTCAGGCGCGCCCGTGGACCCCCCGATCGACCCCGGCGCCTGGGAGGAGCTGGCGCAGTCGCTCGGCGATGGGGCCGAACCGCTGCTCCAGGAGCTGATCGATCTGTTTCTCGAGGATGCGATGCGCCTGGTCTCGGCCGTCGTGATGGCCCACCAGTACCACGATCCGCCGGCCATGATCGCCGCCGCCCATTCACTGCGCTCGCCCAGTGCCAGCCTTGGCGCCCTGGGTCTGGCCCGCCTCTGCGGACAGGTTGAGGAGTCCCTGCGATCCGATCCGGAGGCCTGGCCCCAGCTCCGGATCGACCAACTGCTTGTCGAGGCTGGCCGGGTCACCGAGGCGTTACGACTGCGACGCCCCACGGCTCCCTGACCCGCCTCCCGATGGACAACAGCGGCGCCTCCACCACGATTCTCCTCGTCGATGACGACCGCATCCACTCCCGTCTGCTCCAGGCCCGGCTGAGCGTCCAGGGTTACCGGGTCGTGGTGGTGGACTCCGGCAAAGCCGCTCTGGAGCAGGCGCGCCTCTCCCCGCCCACCCTGATACTCTGCGACTGGCTGATGGATGGCATGGATGGCCTGGAGGTCTGCCGGGCCTGCAAGGCCGATCCGTCCCTTGAGTCAGCCCATTTCATCCTGCTCACCTCGCGTTCCCGGGTGGAGGACCGGGTCCGCGGGCTGGACTGCGGCGCCGACGACTTCCTCAGCAAGCCGGTGGACCCTGACGAACTGCTGGCCCGGGTCCGCTCCGGCATCCGCCTGCACCAGGCCAACGAGCGCCTCAAGGATCTGGCCGAGGAGCTGCGGCAGCAGAAGACCCGACTGGATCAGGAGCTGGAGGAGGCGGCGAGTTATGTGCGCTCCCTGTTGCCCGAGGCCCTCACGGGTGCCGTCAGGGTGGAGGCACGCTTCGAGCCCTCCCATGAGCTGGGTGGCGATTCCTTCGACTTCTTCTGGCTGGATGCGGATCACTTGATCCTCTATCTCGCCGATGCCTCCGGCCATGGGCTGGCGGCGGCGTTCCCCTCGATCTCCGTCCACAACCAGCTGCGCTCGCGTTCGCTGCCCGTCGATCTCCGGGATCCGGCCGCGGTGTTGCAGGCCCTCAACAGCGGCTTCCAGATGGAGCGCCACCAGGGGCGCTATCTCACCATCTGGTACGGCGTGTACCAGCTCTCCAGCAGGACCCTGCGCTATGCCAGTGCCGGTCACCCGCCTGCCCTGCTCTGGAGTCGCACCGGCAGCTTCCCCAGCCGCTGGCTCAGGGGCCAGGGGATGGCGGTGGGCCTGTTCGAGGAGTCTTCCTATGCCACCGAGAGCCTCGAGGTCGGAGAGGGTGGGTGTCTGCTTGTCTACAGCGACGGGCTCTACGAAGTCCCCCGGCCTGATGGTGCGATGGGAACGCTGCCGGAATTCATGCAACTGGCAGAACAGTGCCGCGGCCTGCTTTCGGATGACGATGGCCTCGAGCGGCTGCTCTCCCAGATCCATGACATCACGGCCAATGCCCCGTTCACGGATGATTATTCGGCCATCCGCGCCATCCTTTCCTGAACGTTCCCAGGCTTCACGCCACAGCGCTTCACGCGATCGGATGCTGCGACAGCGCCGAGACGCAGGCCTGCCGATCCGCGAAGATCGTGAACACCTTTTCGGTGCCAGTGAGCTCCAGAACGATCCGCACCTGGCTGTTGAGACCGCAGAGATACAGCTGCTTTCCCTGTTCCCTGACCCTCTTGAGCACGGAGACCAGGGCACCAAAACCACTGCTGTCCATGAAGTCGATGTCCTGACAGTCAATCAGGATGTCGCCTGGCTTCTCGTTCAAAAGCGAGCCGATGGATGATCGTAGATCAGCTCCACTCTGGGCATCAAGCAAACCTGAAGGCTTCAGGACGGATAGATCATCCACACGTGGAATCTCGAATCTCGTTAATCTTACCATTGCCGCAGGATTGGGGCTCCCGCCATCGGCCGGCCCGTCTCTCTCCACGGGGCCTGAAGTTCTCCCCGTGCCGAGCGAGGACCAGCAGGCGCCTGCCGGCCACGAGCCAGAGGGGGCGTGCACTGGGATGGAGCGCTAAGGTTTGTGCATCACCCGGGGATGGGCGAGGCTCAGGCCATGGTCACCATCGAAGAGCTCCGCCAGAAGCCCCTGCCCTTTGTTGCGGCCGATCGTGACGGGTGCATCGTCGAGATCAACGACCTGTTCCAATCCACCTATGGATGGACATTGGCGGATCTGGAGGGTCAGTCCCTGTCCATGATTCTCCCCGACTCCTTCCGGGACGCCCACCACCTTGGATTCTCACGCTTTCAGATCGTTGGTGAATCCCAGATTCTTAACCATCCGCTGCAGTTGCTGACGATCTGCAAGGATCAACGTGCCATCAATTCAGAGCATTTCATCGTGGCCGAACGCCGAGGGGATGGCTGGGTCTTTGCGGCGACCCTGCGCCCGCTGAGTTGAACCCGGGATGCCCGATCTGGAGCTTGTCGCCCAATTGCGCACCACCCTCGGCCGGCTTGAAGCTGCTCTGGGGGCCGTTGAAGAAGCCCTCGCCTTCACCGATCTCGAAGGAATCGTTGAATGGACCAATGCCTCCTTCGATCGTTTCGTGGGCCACTCACGCCTGCAGTGTCTCGGCCGTTCCCTGAGCGGGATCCTGCCTGACCGCCAGCCAACGGACCCTCCCGAGGCCCTGGCCGAGCGCTTCTGGACGCAGGCTCCCCAGGGCACCACCACCTGGGAGCTCAGCAGCACCCCACCACGGCGGGTGATCGAGGTGTCATGGGCCACCGTCAACGTCCCGAACAAGCCTTCCCTCGTCTTCACCTTCCGGGATAAGAGTGCGATCGTCCAGGCCCAGGACCGGCTGATCGACGCGCGCGATCAGCTGGAGCAGCAGGTGGCCCAGAGAACCCTTGAGCTTCGGCAGGCCAGGGATGAAGCCCTGGCGGCGAGCCAGTCGAAGACCCGCTTTCTGGCCACGATGAGCCATGAGATCCGCACGCCGCTCAACGCCGTGATCGGGATGAGTGACCTGCTGCTGGCCAGTCCCATGGACGGACACCACCGGGAGATGATTCAGACCATCCATGAGAGCGGCGACTATCTGTTGAATCTGGTCAACGACATTCTCGATATCTCCCAGATCGAGACCGGTCGTCTGGCGCTGAACCCAAGGACTTTTGATCTCCATTCTCTGCTGGATGATGTCCTGAATCTGTTTCAGCATCAGGCGTCCATCCGGCAGCTTGAACTGCGGCTCAGCCTGTCGCCGGATGTGCCGCGATGGTTGATCGGTGACGATCTCAAGCTGCGTCAGATTCTCTTCAACCTGCTGGGGAATGCCTGCAAATACACCAACCATGGGGAGATCCGTCTGGACGTCGAGGCGACCCGCACGTCGGCCGACGCGGTGGGCCTGTTGTTGCGTGTCTCCGACACGGGCATCGGCATCGCCGCCGCCGCGCTGCCGTTCATCTTCGAGGAGTTCGTCGGGCACGCCAACCCGGAGCAGACCAGCCAGAGTGCCGGCCTCGGCCTGGCGATCTGCTATCGCCTGTGCCAGTTGATGGCCGGTGAGATCACGGTGGAATCCAGCCTCGGCAAAGGCAGCTGCTTTTCGGTCCACCTGCCCTTCGCGGTGGCCTCGAAAAGCCAGCTGAAGCCACTCCAGACCGTTCCTTCCCAAGCGTTCGATCCCGGGCTGCGGATCCTGGTGGCCGACGATAACCGTGTCAACCAGCGCGTGTTGGAGCTGATGCTGGCCAGGCTGAATCTGTCGGCCCAGCTGGTGGGCGACGGCTACGCCACACTCCAGAGCGTCAGAAGTGAGCCCTTTGATCTGGTGGTCATGGATGTGGAAATGCCCAGTCTGGATGGCATCTCTGCAGCCCGTCAGCTGCGTCGAGAAGGCTATTCGGATGTGTACATCATTGCCCTCACGGCCTATTCCTTCAGCTCCCATCGCCAGGAGTGTGAAGCCGCCGGCATGAATGACTTTCTCTCCAAGCCCCTGCGTTTCGTGGATCTCTGCGGCGCCCTTGAACGCTTCCAGGCGTGGCGCCGCGCCAGGTCCTCCCTGCCATCGTGATCGCCACGGCGACCCGATCGTGATCCCCACCGCCCAGTCCCGCTGAGCCGGGCAGGCCAGACCGGCCCTACGCCGGAGTCACCGGAGTCAGGCCCGAGAGCCTGGCCTGGGTCAGGGTCGCCTCTGCCCGGCGGAACAGGTCCTTGAAGCCGCCGTCCCCGTCGCAGAGCGAGGCGACACCGCAGCTGATGGCCAGCGGATGGCGGACGCCGTCCACCAGCCAGCCATCAAGGGCCATGTCGGCCCGGATCTGCTCCGCCAGGGCGAGTCCTGCCTGACTGTCCATGCCAGGGCGGAGCAAGGCGAACTCGTCCGCGGTCACCCGTCCCAGCAGTGCGCTCTCCCCCTCCCGGGTCCCCAGCCGGGCGGCCATCTCCTGGAGCAGGCGATCGCCCTGCGGAGCTCCGAATCGGGCACAGAACCCCTGGAAATCATTGAGCCCGAAGATCAGCAGGGTGAGTGCCTCTCCGCTCTGGCGAGCCCGTTGGAACTCCCTCTGCCCCGCCTCCTGGAAAGGGCGGCGGTTCTGGAGACCGGTGAGCTGGCAGAGGTAGCTGTTGCGCCGCGATTCCAGATACTGCGTCACCATGCCGGCCAGATCCTGCAGCAACTGCTGCTCCGTGCCGGCAAGTTGCCTCGGCCGGGGGCTGATCACGCACAGGGTTCCCAGGTTGAAGCCGGCGCGGGTCTGCAGCGGTACGCCGGCATAAAAGCGGATGTGGGGGTCCCCTGTGACCAGGGGGTTGTCCTTGAAGCGATCATCGGCGGTCGCATCACTGACGACGAGGACGTCATCGGAGCAGATGGTGTGGGCACAGAAGGCCAGCTCCCGCGGCGTTTCCCTCGGCTCCAGACCAACGCGGGAGAGAAACCACTGACGCTGGCGATCCACCAGGGAGATCAGGGCGATCGGAACACCCAGCATCTGGCTGGCCAGGCGGGTGATGCGGTTGAAGTCCTCGCCGGGCTCCGTATCGAGGATGTACTGGTCGTCCAGTGCCGCCTGCCGCTCGTCTTCGTTGTCCGGGATCGGGTAGGCGGCCACCGGGAGACGCTGAGGGGGAGGGGCAGTATGAACCGGGATGCTCAGGGCAGCCAGGGCGCATCGGAAAAGTCGGGGTCCCGTTTCTCCATGAAGGCATTGCGTCCCTCCTGGCCTTCGCCGGTCCGATAGAAGAGGTGGGTGGCCTGGCCCGCCAGCTCCTGGATCCCCGCCAGCCCATCGGTCTCAGCGTTGAAGGCCGCTTTCAGGCAGCGGATCGCCGTGGGGCTGTGCCGCAGGACCTCCCGCCCCCAGGCCACCCCTTCCCTCTCCAGGTCCTCCAGGGGCACCACGGCGTTCACCAGCCCCATGGCCAGGGCCTCGCCGGCGCCGTAGCGGCGGCACAGGAACCAGATCTCCCGGGCCTTGCGCTGGCCCACCACCCGGGCCAGGTAGCCGGCGCCGAAGCCGCCGTCGAAGCTGCCCACCCGCGGTCCGGTCTGGCCGAAGACGGCGTTCTCGGCCGCCAGGCTGAGATCGCAGAGCAGGTGCAGCACCTGGCCGCCGCCGATGGCGTAGCCGGCCACCAGGGCGATCACCACCTTGGGCAGGCTGCGGATGATCCGTTGCAGGTCGAGCACGTTGAGCCGTGGCAGGCCCGAGGCATCGAGATAGCCGCCGTCGCCGCGCACGCTCTGGTCCCCGCCGGCGCAGAAGGCCCACACCCCATCGGCGGCCGGCCCCTCGCCGGTGAACAGCACCACGCCGATGCAGGGGTCGTCCCGCACCCGGTTGAAGGCATCGCAGAGTTCGTGCACGGTGAGGGGCCGGAAGGCGTTGCGCTTCTCAGGCCGGTTGATGCTGATCCGGGCGATCCCATCGCCGCTGGTCTCGAAGCGGATGTCGCTGTAGTCGCCGGCGCTGGTCCAGTGGGGTGGAGCTTGGGGAACGGGGGTCATGGGAAGGGGATCGGCCCGGTGGCCAGGGGAGCGGCCAGTTCTGCGGCCATTGTGCGCAGCCGCTGCCGCAGGACCGCATCCTTTCGCCGGTCGGTGGGCACCACCAGCAGGGCGAGCGGCTGGGCCAGGGCCCAGGCCAGGGCGTCCTCCAGGGCGTCCAGGCTCTCCAGCCGCCGGCCGGGAACCCCGTGCACCGCCGCCAAAGCCAGCGGGTCCAGCGGCTGGGGCATGGCGAACAGGCGCTCGAAATCCAGCGCCGCCGCCGGCCGGGTCCGGATGGGCAGCTGCTCGAAGATGCCGCCGCCGCCGTTGTCGATCAGCACCACGGTGAGCCGCCCGCGCAGCTGGGGGCGCCACAGCCAGCCGTTGCTGTCGTGCAGCAGGGCCAGATCGCCGCTCACCAGCACCAGGGCGCCGAGGGACTCGGCCAGGCCACAGGCGCTCGAGAGGGTGCCGTCGATGCCGGAGGCCCCCCGGAAGCCGTGCATCGGCCGGGGCGGGGCGGCCGGGTCGGCGAAGCTCTCCCAGTCCCGCACCGGACTGCTGTTGGCCAGCAGCACGGGCAGCCCCTCTGGCAGCAGCCGGCTCAGGCGGCGGGCCAGGGCAGGCTCCCCCACCTCGGTTGCCAGCTGCTGTTCCAGCAGCGCCTGCACCGCCGCCTCCGCCCGCCGCCAGCGGCCCGCCAGCGCCAGCGAGGCTTCAGCGGCATCGCCCGTTCCAGACGGCTGCTGCTGCTGCGCCAGCCAGGCCGCCAGGCCGGCGCAGGCCTGCTCCCGCACCACCCCGAGGGGATCGAGCTGGCGCCGGTCCCCTTCGCTCACCAGCACCTGGGGACCCCCCTGGGCCGCCAGCCAGCGCTGCAGGCGCCGGCTGGCCGGCAGGGGGCCCAGGCGGAGCACCTGCAGCCCCGCCGCCGCCGCCCCGTCTCCGCGTGCGCCCTCCGAAAGGATCAGGTCGTAGGCGTTCACCGTGTCCAGATCCGGCAGACCCCTCAGGCCGGAGAGGGCATCGGCCAGCACCGGCCAGCCGCTGCGCCGCTGCCAGAGCCGCAGGGCCTCCACATGGGCCCCCCAGCCCGCCGGCTCCCCGCGCCAGGGGCCGGCTACCACGACGCCGGGACGGTCCGGATCCAGGCCGGTGCCGGCAGGGCCACCCAACACCGGGCCTCCAGCAGGGACCTCGGCTGCGGCACCAGCCGCCGGCGGTGGGGGCGGCCCGGCGGCGAGCGCGCTGGCCAGCCGGGTCAGTTCGGCTCCGTCCGCATGCAGGGGTTCGTCGAAGGGCAGGTTGAGGTGCACCGGACCGGCGTAGCGGCCGGGCCCGTCACCCCGGGCGGCGGCCCAGCCCCGGTGGGCCAGGGCCTCCAGCTCCGCAGGGGCCATGGCGGCCAGTCCCCCCGGGTCGCCGGCGCCCAGCCAGCGGCAGCTGCCGGCCAGGAACTGCTCCTGGTTGACGCTCTGGTTGGCCCCGCAGCCCTTGAGCCGTGCCGGCCGGTCGGCGCTGAGCAGCAGCAGGGGGATGGTGCCGTAGTCGGCCTCCACAGCGGCGGGCAGAAGGTTGGCCACGGCCGTGCCCGAGGTGGTGATCACCGCCGCCGGCTGGCCACTGGCCCGGCCCAGGCCGAGGGCGAAGAAGGCGGCGGAGCGCTCGTCGATGGCGGTGTACAGCCGCAGACCGCCTGGTTCCAGCAGGGCGGCCGCCACCGCCAGGGGGCCCGAGCGACTGCCGGGGCAGAGCACCGCATGGGTCAGGCCGGCCTGGCGCAGCGACCCCAGGAGCCCCAGGGCCGCCCCCACATTGGCCAGCGATGTCGGGGACCCGGCCAAGGGGGGCACTCCGGTGTTCAGGATGGGGGAATCATCCTCACGGACGGTTTCCCATGGGCAGCGGCCCCGCCATCGCCACGCCTGCGCCGCCGTCCGCCCCCAACGGGGGTGCCGGTGGCCTGATGCAGCAACTCGTCCGCCTGCTGCTGTGGGTCCTGGTGGCCCTGCTGCTGCGCTGGACTGTGCTGGAGCCCCGCTGGATCCCGTCGGGCTCGATGCTGCCCACCCTGCAGCTCCAGGACCGGGTTCTGGTCGAGAAGCTCAGCCCCCGCTTCGGCTCGGGGGTGCGGCCGGGGCGCATCGTCGTCTTCCACCCGCCCGCGGCCCTGCGCCAGGCGGGCTACGACCCCGACGCCGCCCTGATCAAGCGGGTGGTGGCGGTGGCCGGCGACCGGGTGGAGGTGAAGGGCGGCCGGCTCTGGCGCAACGGCATCCCCGTCGAGCCGGACTGGGCCAGCGAGCCGATGGCCTATGCGCTGGAGCCCCTGGTGGTTCCCCCCGGTCAGGTGCTGGTGCTGGGGGACAACCGCAATGCCAGCCTGGATTCCCATCTCTGGGGCCCCCTGCCGGAGAGCGACCTGATCGGCACCGCCATCTGGCGCTACTGGCCCCTGGACCGCTTCGGACCGGTTGGGTTCTCCGCTCCCCACGGGGGAGAAGGCCCCTGAAAGACTGCGTTAGGGTGCTTGTCGTGTTGCAGAGCACACCGGAGGGGAAATGTTCAACCCGGAGTTCCTGACCGCCGACAACGAGGCGATCAGCGACAATTCGCTGATTCAGTACCTGCAGGAACAGTCTCCGGACGTTCTCCAGAGGGTGGCGCGTTCGGCCACCGGCGACATCCAGGACATCATCCGCCATAACGTCCAGGGCCTGCTGGGCATGCTCCCCGGTGAGCAGTTCGAGGTGAAGATCCAGGCCAGCCGCGACAATCTCGCCGGCCTGCTTGCCTCGGCGATGATGACGGGCTACTTCCTGCGCCAGATGGAGCAGCGCATGGAGCTGGAGTCGGCCATGCTCGGCACTGGCGGCTTCGAGGGGGGGCTCGACGCCGATCCCGGCGAACTGGAGCTTTAGGTCTCAGCCTCCCCCGGCACCAGCCCCAGCCCCACCAGGGTTCTGTCGATGCCGGCCAGGGTCTGCCAGGCTCCCTGATCGGAGGCCCACTCCCCTCGGGTGATCCGATCCGCCAGGTCGGCCATGTCCTCAGCTGAGGCTGGCACAGGGGCATCGTGGTGAGCCGGCACCACCCGGCGCAGGTCCTTCAGGGCAGCCAGACGCCGGATCCAGGCCACCAGGGCGTCCCGCTGGCGCGGGAACACCAGCCGCTCCAGCACCGCCGCCACCTGCAGGCTGCTGTGGCCCCCCGGCGCCAGGGCCTTGAAATCGTCCTGCCAGCCCGGCAGCCAGCGGAACGGGTAGAAGCCGAAGTGGGCCCGTGCGTCCCGGCAGCCCGGTGCGAGGCAATGGCGCAGCACCTCGCCCAGGGGGGGCACCTCCAGGGGCCGGGGGCGCAGGTAGGTGGCGAACAGCACCAGCCGCCACCAGCCCCGGCGGCGTCGCTCGGGATCGTCCTGCAGGGGCTCATCCCCCCGCTCACGGGCATGGAACAGCAGCGGCGTGGGGTCCAGGTCGAACACCGCCGGCGGTTCCGGCGGGATCGCCACCAGGGCATCGGTGAGCAGCAGGCTGCCGCTGGCCCGGTCGAAGCAGGCGATCTCCAGGAAGGTGCCCAGCCCCAGGTCCAGGGGGCCCAGGGGCAGCCAGTCGAGCTGGTCGCCGTGGGGCACACCGTCACTGAGCAGCACCCGGGTGCGAGCCGCGGGGAAGCCCAGCCAGGCGGTCGGCAGCGGCAGGGGGAAACTCCACTGCTTCGGAGACACCCACACCCAGGCGTCGGGGAAGGCCCGGGCCATGGCCGGAACCGGCAGCTTGTGCTCCAGGCCCGACGTGGTCGGCAGCACGATGGTGCACACAGGGCCGTGGCGCTCCTCCAGGCCGCGCAGGTGGGCCAGCACCTCGGCGGTGGGGGCCACCGGGGCATAGAGCATCAGCCCCTCCCGCACCCTCAGCACCAGCATGCGGATCGGCACCGCCACATACCAGACCCCTTGAACCTGCTCGAAGCTCCAGAGCCGTCCGGCGACCAGCTCCCGCACCAGGGTGCGGCGGCGGCCGTAGGGGTAGAGGGGCAGCAGGGGCCACCAGGGCCAGCGCTGGTCGGCGGGCGAGACCGGGGCAGCGCCGCTGGCGGACACGCTCACGCGGAGGGGAAGCGGGAGGCCCGCGGCGACCGGCGCCGCTGGGCCAGCAGGCCATGGCGCGGCGCCAGCAGGAAGCAGAGCAGGAACAGCAGCGTCTGCACCAGCACGATGCAGCCGGCGGTGGAGGCATCCATCCAGTAGCTCCAGTAGATCCCGGCCACGCTGGAGAGCACTGCCGAGAGGATCGAGAGCCACACCATGCGGTCGAAGCGATCGGTCAGCAGGTAGGCGGTGGCCCCCGGGGTGACCAGCATCGCCACCACCAGGATGATGCCCACCGTCTGCAGGCCCGCCACCGCCGCCAGGGACAGCATCGACAGCAGCAGATAGTGCAGCACGCCGGTGTGCAGGCCGATGGAGCGGGCGTGGGTGGGATCGAAACAGAACAGGAGCAGGTCCTTGCGCAGCACCAGCAGCACGGACAGCACCAGCACGCTGATCACCACCGTCTGGAGGATGTCGGAGGAGCTGATGCCCAGCACGTTGCCGAACAGGATGTGGGAGAGGTCGATGCTGCTGCGCACCTTGGAGATCAGGGTCAGGCCGAGGGCGAAGAAGCCGGTGAACACCAGGCCGATCACCGTGTCCTCCTTGATCCGGGTCATCTGCTTGATGTAGCCGATCAGGGCCACCGAGCCGACGCCGAAGACGAAGGCCCCCACCGCGAAGGGCAGGTTCAGGGCGTAGGCGATCACCACGCCCGGCATCACCGCATGGGACACCGCATCCCCCATCAGGGCCCAGCCCTTGAGGGTCATGTAGCAGGACAGCAGCCCGCAGACGCACGAGACGAGCATGCTGACCAGCAGGGCCCGCACCATGAACTCCTGCTGGAGCGGTTCGACCAGCCAGGTGAGCGCCGCCGTCATGGCGCCGGCGGCGCTTCGGGGTCGGCGGCCATCGGTGGTTCGCCCTCCAGCCGCAGACCGCCGAAGGTGAGGGCCAGGTTCTCGCTGGTGAACACCGAGGAGGTCTCGCCATAGGCGAGCACGGTCTTGTTGATCAGCACCACCTGGTCGCAGAAGCTGGTGACATGGGCCAGGTCGTGGGTGGAAATCATCAGGGTGCGACCTTCACGGCGGAACTGCTCAAACAGCTCGATCATCAGCTTCTCGGTGCGGATGTCGACGCCGTTGAAAGGCTCATCGAGCAGCATCACGGAGGCACCCTGGGCCAGGGCCCGCGCCAGGAAGGCCCGCTTGCGCTGGCCACCGGAGAGGGCGCCGATCTGTCGCTGGCGCAGGGGCCACAGGTCCACCCGTTCCAGCGCCTCCCGCACCGCCTCCCGGTCGACCGGCCGGGGGAGGCGCAGAACATTCATGCTGCCGTAGCGGCCCATCATCACCACCTCATGGACGTTGACCGGGAAGTTCCAGTCGACGCTCTCGGTCTGGGGGACGTAGGCCACCGCCCGGGCCCGGCGGGCCTGGCGCAGGGGCAGGCCGTTGATGGCGATGCTGCCGGCCGAAGGGCGCACGAAGCCCATCAACGCCTTGAACAGGGTGGATTTGCCGGCCCCGTTCATCCCCACCAGGGCACAGATGGTGCCGGCATCGAGATGCAGGGAAGCGTCATGGACGGCCACCACCCCGTGGTAATCGACACAGAGGTTGCGGACGGCGATGCGCTGCTGGCCGACGAAGGGGGTGGGGCGAGAGGGCATCGGTTCAGCTTCCCGCCAGACCCGCTTGCAGGGTCTCCACGTTATGACGCTGGAGCTCCAGGAGACTGGGGGCCGGGCCGTCCGGCAGCGAGAGCGAGTCCACGTGGAAGACCCCGCCGAAGCGGGCCCCTGACTGCTTCGCCACCTGCTTCTGGGGCCCGGCGCTGACCGTGCTCTCGCAGAACACCGCGGGTACCCGGCGCTCCTTCACCAGGGCGATCAGGCGGGCCATGCGCTGGGGAGTGACCTGGGACTCGGCGTTCACAGGCCACAGGTAGGCCTCGGTGAGGCCGTAGTCGCGGGCGAGGTAGGAGAAGGCCCCCTCGCAGGTGGCCAGCACCCTCTGGCTGGGGGGGATCCGGGCCAGTGAGGTCCGCAGTTCCCGGTCGAGGGCATCCAGCTCGGCGCTGTAGCGCTCGGCGTTGCGGCGGAAGGTGGCGGCGCCGGCGGGGTCGAGCCGGGTGAAGGCGCGGCGGATGTTCTCCACATAGACCTTGGCCAGCCGGGGGGACATCCAGGCGTGGGGGTTGGGCTTGCCCTGGTAGGCGTCGCCGGCGATCGGCAGGGGGGTGATGCCTTCGGTGAGGGTCACGTGGGCCACGTTGCCAAGACCCGCATAGAAGCGCTGGGCCCAGCGTTCCAGCCCGAAGCCGTTCTCCAGCACCATCCGGGCCCCCGAGGCCCGCTTCAGGTCGCTGGGGGTGGGCTCGTAGCCGTGGATCTCGGCCCCCAGCCGGGTGATCGATTCCACCCGCACCCGCTCGCCGGCCACCTGGCGGGCCATGTCAGCCAGGATCGTGAAGGTGGTGAGCACCAGGGGGCGCTCGTCCGGAGCCCCGGCGGTGCCGCCGGCTCCGGGGGCCGCTCCATTCAACGCCGTCACGGGTGAGGTGCCGCCGCCCTGGGGGCTGCAGCCAGCACTCAGCAGGGGGACCACCAGGGCGGCGGCCACCAGGGCCCGTTTCAGGTGGAACCGGGGGCCTGCGGGGTGGCCCTGGCCGTCACGGCGGAGCTGGGGCATGGCGGCCGCTGGCGAGCACAAAGCTTGGAGCGAACATTCTGGCCGCCGCCGCGGCCCAGCCACGGCCGGATCGCCGCCAAGGAAAAGCCCCCTCGACGTCCGCAGGGGACGGAGGGGGAAGGGGTCGATCGGGGCGCGGCCCGCAGGCCGGTGCCGACCATGGGTGCCGAGGGATCAGCCGATCGCCGGAGCCTGCAGGGCCACGGGAACGGACTGCACGGTGGCCAGATCGAGGGGGAAGTTGTGGGCGTTGCGCTCGTGCATCACCTCGAAGCCGAGGTTGGCGCGGTTGAGCACGTCGGCCCAGGTGTTCACCACCCGGCCCTGGCTGTCGAGAACGGACTGGTTGAAGTTGAAACCGTTCAGGTTGAACGCCATGGTGCTGATGCCCAGGGACGTGAACCAGATGCCGACCACGGGCCAGGCGGCCAGGAAGAAGTGGAGGCTGCGGCTGTTGTTGAAGGAGGCGTACTGGAAGATCAGGCGACCGAAGTAGCCGTGGGCGGCCACGATGTTGTAGGTCTCTT
>CAZBMT010000003.1:0-30959 GCA_964492645.1 uncultured Cyanobium sp.
GCCGAGATGGAGCGCCGGGGGACGAACATCCCTGCCCCCAACATCCCGCCGCCATCGCCGGAGACGCAGCGCGGCTACGAGGGCCTGGCGAAGACCCTGGAGCGGCTGCGCGGCGCCGCTCAAGGCGACGGGGAAGCCCTCAAGACGCTGGCGGAGCAGCTGAAGGGCGCCGGTCAGGCGGCCGGGGCGGGGGCCGGTGGCCTCGGGGGGATGCAGGGGGCCATGGGCGGCATGCTCGGCATGGCCGGCAAGGCCATCCCGATGCTGGGCCAGCTGGGCATGGCCGCCATGGGCCTGCAGAGCATCTTCTCGGGGGTGGCCGGGGCGATCAGCGCCGTGCTCGGCCCGATGCAGCAGCTCTCGGCCGAAGCTGGCCGGCTGAACAAGCAGGTGGCGGAGGCGGGGATTTTCGCGGCGCAGAGCTTCGCGATCCTCGGCCCGGACGGGAAGCTGGTGGAGGGCACCGCCCGCCAGATGCAGATGGTGCGGGGCGCGATCCTCAAGGAGTACAAGGGAATCCAGCAGGAGGTGGCGAACATCTCCGGCGCGACGGCGGCTGAAATCTACGAAGGTTTCAACATCATCCTCAGCAATATCAGCAGCCTGGGGGCGAAAGGGACAACGGAGAACGCTGCCAAGCTGGCGACAAGGATTGCCGCCGGGATGAACACCCTCGGCGTCCCAGGCTTCCAGCTGCGCTCAGAGGTGAATGCCCTGATGATGGGCAATATCGACCGCAACGCCATGCTTGCGGTGAAGCTGGGCATCAGCGGCGAAGATGTGCGGCAGCAGCAGGCGCAGGGCACCTACTACGACTTCTTGATGAAGAAGTTGGAGAAGCTCTATGAGGGCCAGAAGGTGCTGGCGCTCAGCCTCGCCAACGTGAAGTCCAACTTCGACGACGTCAATCAGGCGATCTCCTCAGAAGCTGGCCAGCCGCTGGAGCGGGACACGGCGACGATGATGCAGTCGATCCTGGTCACCTTCAAGAACCTGCAGCAGAGTTTCACGGGGTTCTTTAAGTCGATCGCCGAAGCGGTGGGCCCGGTGCTCAAGCTGTTGGGCCCGGTCGTGTCGATGCTGACCTCGATCGGTGCGACGGCCTCCTCGGTGGGGCAGATGATCTTCGACGTGGTCGGCACGATCACGGCCGGTATGAATGCTGGTCTGATGCCAGTGCTGACCGGTGTGGCGCGAGGGTTTGAGCTGCTGGCGCGGATCGTGGGCCTGCTGGCGGAAGCCTTCGCGGCGGTGGTGAACCCGATGAAGGCGATGCTCAACGTGGCGGGCGACATGAACAGCTCCGCCATCAGCGGATTCTTCGATCAGGTGTTTACCGGACTGGACAAGGTCAGCGGCGCGATCGATTCGTTTAACCAGAAATGGGCGGCGATGGTGCTGAACATCCAGCTGCCGGCACTGCGCACCGGCATGAAACTGGCCGGCCGGTCCGACAAGGAGATCCAGGCGGCCGAGAACGAGCTGCGGGATCGGTTCAAGCTTCAGACCGGGCTCACGGAAGAGGTGGAGCTGCGCAGCCTGCGGGTGCCGCCGAACATCGCCAACCAGTTCGAGGAGATGCAGACACGGCTCGGCACCGGATCATCGCGAGCGCTGGCGCTCTCCAAACAATGGGCCGAGATCAAGCAGAAGGCCTACCAGAACGAGATCAAGGCCCTGGAGCAGGGGGTCACCCTGATGAACAAGCAGAAGGAGATCGCCGAGGCGATGGCCGCCGTGGGCAACGCCCGCCGCGCCCTGACCGCCCGCAGCTTCGAGCTGGGTGTGCAGGTGGCCGCCTCCCCTGAAGCCCGCCTGGCGGCCGAGGCCCGGCTGGCGGAGATCAAGCTCACCCAGGAGAAGGAGGCGATCGCCGAGCGGCGGGGAATCCTCCAGACCGAGAAGGAGCTGCAAGAGCGGCAGATGGCGATCCAGCAGACCCAGATCAAGATCCAGCAGGAGCAGCTCAAGATCCAGCTGGCCGAGGCCAGGGCCGACCAGGTGCGGGTGGAGAATCAGACCCAGGCGTTCCTGAAAACCCGCAGTAACACCAAGTTCGGCAGCCCGGAATACCTGGCTGACACCAAGGCGCTGAACATCCTCGCTGCCGAGCGAACCCGAAACAACGCACGGATCGCGGGCAGCCGAGAGGCCCTCCGGCTGGCATTTCAGGCCGAGGCCCAGCTGGGCACCATCAACGGCCTGGAGGCGCAGCGGCTCAGCCTGCAGGAGCAGCAGCTCGACATCCAGGGCCAGTCGGCCCAATACACCCGGGAGCAGCAGGCCCTGATGGCGCAGATCAGCGCGGCGGAGCAGAAGATCACCAACGAGCTCACCCGAGCCACCAATGAGCAGAACCGGAAGAAGGGGGAGCTGGAGGGCCAGACAGCAGAGATCAACCGCCAGCTCACCTTGCAGGACCGCCAGAGCCGGCTGGAGAAGGCCCAGGCCGACCTTGCGGCCACCCGGGCCAAGGCCCAAGTGGAGGCGGCGCAGCGGCTGGCGGAGGTGCAGGAACTGCAGGATCGCGCCCGCAGCGGCGGCGGCACGGCAGCGGTGATCGAGGCCCAGATCGCCGCGGCCGCGGCCGGCGTGAGCGGGATGGAAACGGCAGCTGAGGCGCAGAAGCGGCTGTATGAGGCGCGGGATCAGCAGATGCGACGGGAGCATGAGCTGCAGACCCGCCAGCTGGAGGTGCAGCAGCTGCGGGAGAAAAGCGAGGTGCGGATTGAGGAGCTGAAGCTGAAGGGCCGGCAGGTTGACCTGACGATCCAGAAGGCTCAGCTGCTGGCGGAGATCGATCGGCTGGCCCTGAACCAGCGGCGGGATGCCCTCAGCCAGCAGGTGGCCGGCTCCAGCAGCGTGCCGGGGCTGGGAGGCGTTGCACGGCTCCCGGGCTCCATCAGTGGCCGGCTGGATGCTTCCGGTCAAAATGGCGCAGACATGCCGGTAGGCCCAAACAATGAAATCCGCAGTTACCACAACGGTGTAGTCACCGAGATAAGTAGGGCAGGCAATAACGGGAACTATGCTGTAATCAAGTTTGTTGACGACCTAGGCAACAGGCTAGAGGCTACTTATAGCCACATTGCTGCAATCGTGAAGGTCGGCCAGCAAGTAGTAGGCGGGCAGGTGTTGGGCCGTTTCGATGGATCGGGCCGCACGTTTGGCGCCCATAACAGTGTTGACATCAATAGCCCTGGAACCAATGGGGCTCTGCAGCGCAATGCAGAAACGGCCGCCGCCCGCCGCAGCGCTGACATTCTCGTTACGGGGAGGGTGCAGGGCCAGGCCGGAGGAGCAGCAGGCGGCGCCCCGGCGCTGCCGCCGGCGAACACGAACCCGAAGCTGCTGCGAGCGATGCAGGCGGCCTACGGAGCCGGGTTCCGTGGCGAGAACCTGATCAAGATGACCGCGGTGGCGATGGCTGAAAGCAGCGGCAATCCCACCGAGAAGAACCTGGAGGGCCCGGACAGGAGCTACGGGCTGTGGCAGATCAACATGAAGGGGGCCATGGGCCCTGAGCGGCGGCGGGCCCTGGGGATCAGCAGCAACGAGGAGCTGCTCGACCCTGCGCTGAATGCCCGCGCCGCGAAGATGCTTTTCGACGAGCGCGGCTTCCAGCCGTGGCGGAACAGCTACGGCAACGCCAACTACCAGCAGTGGCTCGGCCAGGCCCGGGCGGTGGCCCCATCAGTGATGGGTGGCGGCGCGGGTGGCGGGAGTGTGCCGCTCACCAGCGGCGCCCTTCAGGGCGCGGGCCTGCAGGACCGCCTGAACCTGGTGAACACGGAGCAGTCGCTGCTGGTTCAGACGCTCCAGGACATCAAGACGCTGATTGCCCAGATGGACAACAGAAATGCCCTGGAGAAGGAGAACCTCACCGAGCAGCAGCTGGCGGAGCGGGCCCAGTTCGAGTTCGAGCAGCGGAAGCTGCAGCTGACGGCCGAGATCATGAAGACCCCAGAGGGTCGGCTGGGGATGGCGGCTGGTGACGCTGTGAGCGGCAGCATCAGCGGAGCGCTGTCCGGGGCAATGCAGGCCCTGTTCAACGGCGGTGATGTGCGGCAGGCGGTGGCCAGCGCGCTGGCGCAGGCCGGGCAGGGGCTGATGCAGGCCACCCTGGACGCTCTGCTGAACCCCCTGCTGGAGCAGGTCCAGGGCGGGATCCTCAAGGCCATCACCGGGCGGGACATCAATGCCGAGGCCGCGGCGGCCGCCTTGAAGGGCTCCGCCGGCAATCTCACCACGGCCGCTCTGAAGCTGATGGATGCAGGGGTGGTGCTGGCCGGCAGCGGCGGCACAGGGGCAGCTGCGGTGAACTTCAAGTCCAACCCCTTCGGGATGGTGGGCAAGCTGCTCGGCGCCGTGGGTGGCTTCGGCGGAGCGATGGGCCTCGACTTCGGCATCCCCGCCCTGACGGGCATCCCCAACTTCTCCAGCGCTTTCACGCCTGGCCTGGCCGGCGGTGGTGAGATCCAGTACGGGCTGGACTACCTGGTGGGGGAGAAGAACGCCGAGATCGTCCGGTTCAACAAGGCGGGCGGGAAGGTCTACAGCAACCGGGCCCTTACCCAGGCGCTGGGTGTGCCGTTCCAGCGGACCCCTGGCGGTGGTGCGGCGGTGGCCGATGGTGGTGGGGACAGCCTTGGGGTGCCGTTCATGGCGGCCGGAGCCAAGGCCCCGGGGATCCCCTTCCTCAAGGGTGCCGCCGCCTCTCCTGGTGCAGCAGCAGCCGGCCGCGGCGAGGGCATGGCCCGAACCTCCTCGCTGCGCCTCAGCCTGGAAACCCAGGTCATCAACGGGGTGGAGTACGCCACTGTCGAGCAGGTGCGGCAGGCCGCGGCGGAAGCGGCGGCCGCCGGCCGTGACTCGGCCTACGACGGCATGCGCAACAGCCCCACCATCCAGCGCAGCCTGGGGATGCGCGGATGATCGGAATCTGCGCCTACATCTCCTTCCAGGCCAATGGGGTGCCGGTGCCCGGCTACGCCTGGCAGAACCTCTTCACGGGCCAGACCCGCACCTATGACGGCCGGCCCCATGTGTTCCAGTCGTTCCGTATCTCGGATTCAGCCGGCGCCCGTGGTGGTGATCGCTCCCAGGGCCGGCTGGTGCTGAACCGCAACCAGCTGGCGCTGAACGTGCTGGCAGAGGCCCGGGCCAACCAGTGGAAGCTCCGCGCCGATGTGGTGCTCTGCGATGTGCAGGCCGGCACCGATGCCCGGCTTCTCTCCCGTCACCTGTGGCGGCTGGGCCCGATCGAGCGGCGCAACATCATCACCATCACCCTCAACAGCCCGCTGGATGCGATCCGTGGGGATGCCCCCCGCCGGCGGCTCACCACCGCCCTGGTGGGCCAGGTGCCGGACACCGGCCAGCTCTTCATTGCCTGAGCACCCATGAACGAACGAGCGCCGTGGCAGCGTTACCTCGGCCTGCCCTACCGCTGGGGCGGTGACCCCGATCGCGGAGGCGGCACCGATTGCCTCCGTCTCACCCTGGCGGTGCTGGCCCTGCACGGGGAGCCCCGCCCTGTTGTGAGGCGGGAGTGGTATGAGGCCGCCCGTCGCTGCCGCTGGCGGGAACTGCTGCAGGAGCTGGAGGCCACCAGCACCCCCGTTCCCGGCGGCAGGCCCCTGGATGTGGCGCTGTTGGCTGGCGGCGAACCGATCGCCCTGGGGGTGTGTGTCGCCGGAGGACTGCTCACCGCCTGCCAGGGCCTGGGCGTGCACTGGCGACCGCTGGCGGCCTGCCAGGTGCAGCGCTGGTTTCGGTTTCGCCACGCCGATGCGGCTTTCGTACCCAACCTGGTCCTGTGACGAAGCACCCCCGCCCCCTTCCTGGTGACGCCTACCTGGCGAGCCTGCTCGGCTGGAGTGATGAACAGCTGCTGCGGTATCAGGTGGAGCGGCAACAGGCCGCGGCGAACGAGAACGCCCGGAACCCACCGGTCGCCACCTGCGGCCCAGGCACCCTGGCGGTGGTCTCGCTGGTCAGCACCATCCTGTCGGTGGGTTACACCGTCCTGTCGCTGATCCTGGCCCCCAAGCCCCGGCGGCCCGGGGAGGTGGTCAGCACCCAGCGGCAGGGGCAGAACGTCACCGATGGCGCCCGCTACGCCCCTCGGCCGGGCTTCGATTCCACCCAGGAGGTGGCGAGGGTAGGGAGCATCATCCCGATCACCTTCGCCCGGCGTGAGTACCTCCCCGCCTTGAACGGCCGGCCAGAGGGCTGGTACGGGGGCTGCCGAGTCGACCTCGGCCTGGTGTGGTCGCAGATCATCAGCCTGGGCGGCTCCCAGATGTTCCGCGGCGTCTACCTCCTCGGTGAGGGGCCGGTGGCGGAGATCGATCCGCAGGGTTTCGCCATCGGCAACAACCCCCTCCGCTCCTACGACCTGGGCACCAGCGGCGCGAATGAGGCCTCAGCGCGGCTCACCATCTACAGCCGCCTGGGTGGTGGACGGATCCGCTCGACCGATCGGATCGCCGGCCGCCTGGCGGCCAGCGACATCGGCAACCTGGAGAACGCAGGTGGCGGGGACGTGTTCCAGGTGCGCAGCACCGGCGGGGTCATCCGCCCCGACGCCTGTGCCGCCGCCCGCCCCAGCACCTCCACCGCCTGCGGTCTCTACGCCACGATGGGCAATGGGCTGGGCTACCGGGTGAACCCCCAGCTGCGGCCCACCAGGCAGGTCACCACCAAGCCCGTCGGCGACAAGGGCGCACAGCGGGTCGACCCGGTCGACGACAACACCGCCCTGGGAGCGATCTGGAAGGCCAGGCGCATGTGGAGCGGTCGCAGCGGTGTCATCGGCACCTCCACCGGCGTGACCAGCGGCGCGGCCGTGCTGGCGGTCGGGGCCACCTTCGACTACCTGCTGTCGAACACCACCGACGCCAGCACCACGCTGCGGTTCAACGCCTTCAACACCGACAACCCCGGTGTCGACCACATCGAGACATGTTCGGACGTCGCCTCGGCAATCAGCAGCCGGCAGCGCAGCGCCGATGACGCCATGACGGTGGGTGATCTGTTCAAGTGCGGCAGCGCCCTGGCGGTGCTGGAGTCGCGCACGCCCACTGACCAGCTGTTCGTCTCTGATGCTGACAACCAGCCGATCGGCGGTGGAGTGGCGGCCACCCTCCGCTTCCGGGTGGTGCGGGCCGGGACGATCTTCGTGACGCCTCCGGTCGAGATCAACCCTGCCGAGACGGGCACCACGATCTTCCCGTTCCCGGTGACGGCCCTGATCAACTGGGAGTGGGGTGTTGTCGATCCAGGGCCCCGCTACGCCACCGGCACCAGCCGTGGGCATCTGCATCGCTGCGCGGTGGCGGATTTCACCCTTACCAAGCCGGCCCGGCTGGTGGAGATCGGCCTGCGCAGCACCCTGGGCATCCGCGGCTCGGGTTTCGCCAACCTCCGGCAGATCCCCACCCTTCGCCAGATCAACTTCCTGGCCGGCGGCGAGCTCGAGGGGTGGACGATCAACGCCGGCGACAAGCTGCCCATCAGCATCTTCCAGAGCGGCAGCCGGAGCTTCAGCGAGGAGCGCTACAGCTTCATCCGCCTCAGCTACCGGGCGGAAGGTTCCTCGACCTTCGTGGAGCTGCCCACCATCTACGGGGCCCGGGGCCTGACCCAGCAGGCCATCTTCAACTCCCTCCAGCTGGAGCTGCCGGTCGGTGCCCGTTGCGCCCAGATCCGCCTCGAGCCGCTCAGCGGCTGGGAGATTCGCTCCGGCACCGCCACTGGCCTGCTGGCGGTCCTGGATGCCCGCATGCCCACCCTCCAGACCGTGGTGGATGGTGCTGTCACCGTCCGATACCTCGGTGAGGCGCCGTTCACCAGGACGCAGGACCGCTTCGCGCTCGACTCGATCGAGCCCGACACGCGCACTGCCCTATCGGCCCTGGTCACCACCACCGCCGCGGCAGGGGCCTTCCCTGGCACCTACACCGACGTGCAGCTGCTGCAGGGCGGGCTGGACAAGGGGGGACGGGCCACGATCACCGTCCCCAGCGGTGGGGGCTTCAACAGCTCCGCCATCACCATCACCGCCCCGGGCAATGCCTACGACGGCTCACCGATCAGCCTGGCCAATGGCACCACCGCCGGCGGTGCTGTGATCGCCCCCCGCTCCTTCACCGTCACCGTTGCGGCAGCCTTCAGCGCCCCTGCGCTGCGGCTGGCCGTGCCCAACGGCGTGCCGCTGCCACGGGTGGGCAGCCGGGTGAGCTTCACCACCACAGGCACCCTCCCGGATCCACTGGAGGACGGGCTCACCTACTTCGTCCGTGAGCTGTTCAACGCGACCGAGTTCACCGTCAGCCTCATCAGTGGCGGCGCAGCGGTGGCGCTGACCGACATCGGGCTGGGCGATCACACCTGCCAGCAGTGGGTGGCAGCCTTCTCGATCACCGCCGATGCCCTCACCGACCGGCTCACGGTGACCGGTGGCCCGAACGCCCCACTGGTTGGCACCCCGCTGCAGATCGCTGCTGAGACGACCATGCCGGCCCCCCTGGTGGCGGGCACCACCTACTGGGTGGTGGCCAATCCCACCGCCACCACAATGCAGATCAGCGCCACCGCCGGCGGCACCGTCATCGACCTCACCACGAATGGCACTGGCAGCCTCTCGGCTCGCATCAGCAACGTCACCGACTGGGCCGGTACTCCCACGCTGGGGAAGTCGGACATTGGCCTGGGCTGGAGCGACGGCGATGCCCTCACCGACCTGTGGGGGAAGCTGGCGGAAACCTTCGTCTACGACGAGATCCAGACCACGGCCAGCCAGGGGCCGGAGCATGAGATCGCCTACGTCAACATCATCCAGACCAATCCAACGGCCCCCAGCTACGCCAACATGGCCCTGCTGGGGATGAACATCCGATCGGCGCTGGAGTTCCAGAGCATTAACCAGATCTCGGCGCAGGTGATCGGCGGCCACATCTGCCCCCGCTACATCGAGGACACCGAGGGCCCCACCCACTTGCTGCCGGACATCTTCTCCCGGCTGGCCCTCAATCCCGAGTTTGGCGCTGGTCAGGACATCACCCCCGAGCAGATCAACAGCCCATCATTCCTGACATCGGCCCAGTGGTGCTTCTCCAGGCGGTACTTCTTCGATGGCACCCTGCCGGCCCCTGAGAACCTGCGGCAGTGGGCCGCCGACCAGGCGGGCCTCCACCTGCTCAGCTTCTACGAGCTGAACGGCCAGTTCTACTTCAAGCCGGCACTCAGCTTCGATCCGGTGCCGATCGTCGACCTGTTCACCGCCGCCAACATCCAGAAGGGCACCTTCCAGTCGACGACAAGCGACGACGACCAGCGGCGGCCGATCCAGGTCTCGGGCCTGTTCCGCGATGAACGCTCCAACGACGACATCCTCTCCCCGGGGATCTTCTCGACGGTGCGGGAGATCACGATCCGCGAGGCCTCCGCCAGCGACAGCGACCCGGTCGAAGCGCTGGACATGAGCGACAGCTGCACCAACCGCTGGCACCTGATCGACGCGGCGAAGTTCCTCATCCGCTACCGGCGCCTGGTGGGAGACCCGATCAGCTTCGAGACCACCTACGCCGGCATGCTGCGGCCGATCGCGCCGGAGGACCACATCGCGGTGGCCTACGACGAGACCCTGGAGGACCTCTACAGCAACGGCGCCGTGCTGCCCGATGGCACCCTGGTGGCCTCAGAACCCCTCGGCGATGGGGTCTATGAGGTGCTGGCCTGGGATGGCACCACCCCGCCGGGCCCCACGATCCAGTCGCTGGTGGTGACAGAAGGCGGCACCAGAGGGAACCTGCTGGGCAGCCAGTGGACCCGCACCGCCGCGCCCCAGGTCCGCACCTACCGGGTGATGAGGGTGAGCCCCACCGATGACGGCCGCCAGCGGATCGAGGCGGTGCTGATGCCCACCGATGAGGATGGCCGCCTGCTGCTGGCTGCAGACTGGGATGAGCCCACCGCCTGGGTGATACGGGGATGACGATCCTCTTTCCTGCCATCGAGCCGACCGCCTTCGCGTTCCTCATGCCGCGCCATCCGGTCACCAGCTCGGTGTCAGAAGCTGGCATCGAAGACCAGCGGCTGTGGAGCACGGTGGCGGTAGGAGGAGCGCTTGAGCTGGAGTTCGGCAACATCCGCACCGCCCGGGCCACCGAGATCCTGACCACCTTCCATCAGAGCTACTCCGGCGTGCTGCCCCTCACCCTGCCCGACATCATCTTCGCGGGGGTGACGGCGGAAGACCGGGCCTTCATCGACTCGGTCACCACCGGCGCCGGCCTGCGCTGGTTCTGGCCCCTTGGCCAAGGCGCCCCCACCCCCCGCGCTTCGCTCACCTACCGGCACCGCTGCACCCTACCGGTGCAGCTCCAGGCGCGGCTGCAGAACAGCCCGTAGGGCCTGCCTAGCCTCCTGGTGTGGCGATGATCTGAATCAGGGATGGGCGTCAGAAACACCACCCAGAGCGACGTGTACTGGAACGGCTCCCTGGTGGGCAAGATCACCGACGTTTCCGTCTCCGTCTCCCGCGATGTCCTCCCCACCACCGGCGTCGGCCAGGTGGCCACCACCAGCGCCAAGGGGATGCGGGAATCGCAGATCAGCTGCACCCTCCTCTACGACCCGGACAACGCCCCGGCGGTGGCGATGGCGAACAGCATCTGGGACGACAGCGACGACGTCGACACCCTGCGGATCGTCACCCGCCGCGGCTCCACTCGCGGCGACTTCACCATGGACGTCCTCTCCGCCTCCCTCGGCACACCGGTGCGGGTGCGGGAGCTCATCTCCTGCTCCCTCTCCCTCACGGTCAACGGCGACATGAGCGGCCGGTTCTGAGCCATGGCGATCGACGGCGAGATCGGCACCCTCACCCTCAGCCGCAGCTGGCCGCCGGCGGTGGTGCTCACCGATGACACCCTCGACGCCCCCGGCAGCGTGGTGCGGTTGCGGCTGGAGGAGCCCGGTTTCCTCAACGGCGATCAGGTGCTCCTCACCGCACCCCTGGGCGTGCCGTTCGACACCCTCGGCACCGGCTACGCCAACTGCCCCGACGGCCACAGCTTCTGGGGTGATGCCGCCTCCAGTGGCCCGGCCACCCTCCACCGCGTCGGCAACGATGCGCCCTTCTGGGGGCCCGACGACAACGCCACCTTCTGGGAGCACCCCGGCACCGTCGGCCTGACCCAGCAGGCCACCGTCTTCATCCACCGGGACGCCCTGGATCGCGCCACCTTCTACAGCCTCGAGGTGGCGGCTGTGAACGGCGGTGAGCTCGGCCGCCTGCCCATCCGCCTGGTCGGCTTCGATCGGCTCATCCTCAGCATCGCCAGCGACCGCGCCGGCTACGCCGCCGCCCTGCTGGTCCTGGCACCCTCCATCCCACGACCAGCCGATCCAGAGACCCTGCTGGAGGACCTGGCCCCCGGCCTGCCGCCGGAGATCAGGGATGCGGGGGCCGCGGCGGATGAGCGGGGCTGGAAGCGGCAGGCGGACCTCTCCGGCTGGGAGTTGGAGACCGACACCAGCGTGCTCGACCAGGGCGCCATCGGCGAGGCCTTCGGGGCGGTCCTCGCCGGCCAGGTCAAGGGGGCCGGCAGCTTCTCCGGGGAGCTCAGCAACACCTACCACCCCGGCGTCAGCCCCAGCTCCGCCATGCTCCGCCTCCAGCTGCTCACCGAGAAGGGCGCCACCGCCACCATCCGCCTGCTGGTGGCGGATGGCCCCAGGGGCCACTCCAACGGCCACCACTTCATCCGGGAAGAGTGCCTCTTCTACGAGCTGGACATCCTGCTGACCAACGTGCGCCTCTCCACCGTGGCCGGCGACACCAGCAAGATCCGCGGCCAGTTCGCCTCGATCGGTGACGTCCGCTTCGTCATCGCTGACCGAACACATCCCGTGTCCGCAATGGCCTCTGCCTAGCCTGCTCACAGCAGCAGCAGCAGATGGCCCGGCTGAGTTTCGCGAATGCCGTTGCCGGCATCCTCAACGCCTTCGGAGCGGGCGGCCAGCTGCGGGCGAAGCAGCAACTGGCCGTCACGGTCGACGCCCTGCTGCAGATGGTGGGGAACGCCAACGTCGCCCCGGGCAACACCGAGCAGGCCGATCCGCTCAACAGCCCCTTCACCATCTACATCAACCCGTACATCGGCAGCGATCGGTTCGTCGGCGGCTCATTCAACTGGTTCGAGGAACCCGGCGGCGCCCCGGAACCGGCGCGGATCGCGGCCAAGCTGAAGCGGCTGGAGAACCAGCGGCTCACCTGCGGCTACAGCAAGGAGCGGCCCTTCCGCACGATCAACCGCGCAGCGATTGAGATCGTTGCGATGACCAGCAAGAGCTTCTTCACGATCAACAGCGAGGCGGCAAACGTCGACTGCCCATCGGTGGAGCTCTCGGCCGGCACCCATATCTTCTACAACGACCCCGGCAACAGCCCCAGCGCCATCCCGATCTCCGAATGGCCGGCAGACGGCTTCGAGCCCACCTGGCAGCACCTGATCGCCTTCAACCCCAACAGCGGCGGGATCGTCCTCCCCCGCTACGCCACCGCCAGCGCGCCCCTCTCCCTCCGTCAGACCGCCATTCGCCCGTCGTTCGTGCCGGCCGCGGCGGATGAAGCGCTCGACTACAGCAACCGGGCCGCGATCCTCAAGATCACCTCCACCAGCTACGTCTACGGCTGCACCTTCCGCGACCAGCTGGGGGCCGCATCCAGCCACCACCTGCTCGATTGCTTCCACAACGCTTCCCAGGCGGACCTCGACCAGCTCTACGCCAAGGTCAGGACCGCCATGGGCGGGGCCAACAACACCGGCAACCTCTCCAACGCTCTGGCCGTCACCCGGCCGACGGAATGGCAGACGGTTGGCCCGATCACCGGCAACCCGGCCGAGGCCTGGGACACGGTCAAAGGCGCCTCCCCGTACATCTACAACTGCTCCCTCAGAACGGAGTGGGGCATGAGCGGGGTGTTCTGGGATGGCGCCCGCCTGGCAGGTCTCAAGAGCCTGGTCGCGGCCCAGTTCACCGGCATCAGCCAGCAGCGTGACCTGAGCTGCTGGGAGGTCTACAGCGGCGGCACCTGGCGCGCCCCGGTGAACTACCAGGAGCTCATCGACAGCGACTCCGACAGCGTGCGGATGCGGCCGCGGCGGATGAGCCGTCACATCACCCTGCTGAACGATGCCTTCGGCCAGCTGGTGTCGGTGTTCGCCATCGGCGCCGGCCGCCATCACTTCGCCGACAGCGGCGCCCAGATGGAGTTCAGCAACTCCACCAGCAACTTCGGCGGTTGTGTCGCGGTGGCCCGCGGGTATCAGACCTCGAGCGTGGCTCTGGACACCAACTGGAACCTGAGCCGGCTCAAGGTTGCCCGCAGCGTGGCGGATCAGACCGGCAACGTGCGCCGCATCCAGCTGGGCATCGTCTCGGCCATTTCCAGCAGCAGCATCACGCTGCAGACCGGCCTGGCCCCAAGCGAGGATCCGGCAGTGCCGGCGGTGCTGGCGGCAGGCGGATTCAGCCTGCCGGCGGGAACGCTGGTGTGGATCGAAAACCCGACCGGCGCCGACTGGAGGGCCACCCTGGCCTCCAATGCGTGGAGCAGTGCCTCGCCGACGGCCGTGGGCATCAGCGGCGCTGCGCTGCAGGCCGGCACTGGAGACGCCATCGGGCAGGGGCTGGGTGGCGTGTCGTTGGCGATCGGCAGGCGAGTGTACGTCCGCCGACTGATCGACACCCGTTCGAGGAGCCAGCGTCGGGTCAGCCTGAAACTCTCGAACACCACCAGCGCCCGGGTGCCGTTGCGAAACAGCATCCTGCAGACCCGGCCAGGCGTCAGCGGTGGCGGCATCAGTCGCGCCCTGGCCCCAGGTGGCGCCGAGGTGCTGGCGGTCACCCAGACCGACAAGATCCCGGCGGAGGGTGCCGGTGTGCTCATGTCGGCGGAGATCACGCTCCGCCGGTCCTGTCCTGATGTCTCCTACGCCAGCGGGGTCTACTACCGGCAGGGTCAGACCGTGAAGCATGGCGGGAAGCATTTCACCGCCCGGTCCACCTTCATCTCCAGCGGTGCATCGCCGGATGAAGCGAGGTGGCAGGAGAGCTACGTGCAGCAGGAGTCGGCCTACAACGCCGAGGAACCACCATCGCTGGAAGCGCCGGTGCTGGTGTTCGACACCGACACCGATGGAACCACCGACGCGACCACCACCTGCGGCATCAACTGGAGCACCGTCTACACCACAGCCGGGAGTGTCCGAGACCAGCTGAGGAGTGCCACGGACTACCGAGGCGCCCTGGCCTTGCTGCAGGCGCTGGGCTTCAGCAGCACCGCCGCCCATGACGCCCTGGTCCCTCGTCCGGAGGCCAGCCGCGAATTGGATCCAGCCTCCGCCATCCATTTCCCGACGGCACCCAGCGGTGGTGCGGCGAGCGGCCGTGCCAACTGGGCGCTGGAGTTCCGCCTTCCCAGCTTCATCCAGCTGCTGGGGCACAACTTCAACGGCGTGGGCTTCTGGAACTACTCCCGCGCACTGCCCCGCGCCCGGCGGCAGATGAGCGCGCTGAATGAGTTCCATGCAAACTTCACGCCAGAGCAAGGTGGCCGCGTCGAGGTCCGTGGGATCAACAAGGACGGCTTCGAGGTCACCAACCAGGGTTTGATCAACACCGACACCGGCGAGGTGACATCGGTGGAAGGGATCGGCCAGGACGGCGATCAGGTGCAGCCGACAGAGCTGCAGGATCTGTCGGTGGAGAACCTCACGGTGAACGGCACCCTCAACGTCAGCGGGGTGTCAGCACTGGAAGGTGGCGATGCAATCGCCATGAGGACCGACCGCTTTGGCGTGGGCCGCCTGGCGAACACTGAGCAGCTGACGGCAATCGGCTCAGCGGCCCCTACGGCCAGTGATGACGCCGCGTTGAACGCCCAGCCCGAGCTGGTCACGATCGGCGGCCTGAACCGCTGGCGCCAGGCGCAGCGGCTGGTGAGCAGCAACACCGACACGATCACGATCTTCGTCAAGGCCGGCAGCGCGGATCGAAGCCTCAGCTCGATGCTGGACAACCCGCCCACAAGCGCCGCCCTCGCGGTGCCTACCTTGGCGCGTGCCGCCGAATATGCCAACACCGTGATCGGCGCGGGCAACCAAACGGCAGACATCAGGATCGCGCCGGGACTCTACGACCCCACATCGGTTTGGCAATGCAGTGTGCGTCTGATCGCCTACAACGCCGATCTGACTGCGCTGCAATTTCCCAGCAATATCGACGGGGATGCGGTTGTCGAGAATAACTACTTCGACGGCAGCGGCTATGGAGACCTGACGAACCGGGTAAACTTCATCACCTTCACCCTCAACCTGCAAAAGAGCGCTTCCAGCGGCAGCAACATAAATATCAACATCATCGGGCGGCAGATGCGATTCGCCCGAGGGGGGCGCTTCCTGGGCGGCTTCCACTTTCTCGGACTCCCCGAGCTGATCAAGCTGGTCAACGCGGGCACTCTGGCGGCGGCTACGTTCGTCACTGGCACGGATCCGCTGCCGTCCGGTGCCTTCACGAGTGACACCGTGACGAACTCCGACACGTTCCTGAACCAGTTGCGGGTTACTAATAGCCTCACCGGCACTTACATCCCCTGGACAACGACATCGCCGCTTCGCTTTGACGGCTCTCGCGCTGATGTCGTCGAGCTATTCGATTGCATGTTTGGGCCTGTATTCCCGAGCCGCAAAGACAGCGCCAGTGTTCAGAGCGCTCCGTATATCGCCACCAACGATGCAGTTCAATTCCGCGTCGCCAACATCTACCTGAGGGGGAACGTCGTTCTCACCAGCGCTGGCACCGGGATTACGGCAGCCGTGCTGAACTCCGGTCAAGCCCACTACGGCACCGCCTCTGTGCCGACGCCGTGGACTTGGCGGCAGTTCCACCACACATTCATCGGCCCCGCAACGGACGGCCCGCAATCGGTGTTCATTCAGAGCCTAGGCGGTCGCCGCAACGCTCTCTATACGGCGGGCGATACAACCACGCGCACATGGTTCAGGAACAACACTAAGTACCTGCCGAACCATATCCATCTGCTCGACAGCACCGGGGCCGAGCCGTCCGACAACACGAACGGCCCATTCCTTGATCAATTCATCCACGCCTACGGTGGCCTTTCGATTGGAAACGCATTCCGCACGGGGGCGGTCACGGCCTCATTTGCTTCGCCTGTCACAGAGGGTTTTGTCGGTAAGTTCGGGGCCAACGGCTACAACACGGTGAAGACGCGTGGCGTGCTGTTGGGCAACGCCCAGAACCTCAGCGACGAACGCGGCAGCGTGGTGTTTCTGCAGCCCGGAACCACCACATCGCTGCTGCCGGCCTACGCGGCAAACTCGATCTTCAAGCTCGCTGGGGTCACCGGTACCAACGTCCTCAACTCCGTCCCTGCCTATGTGCAGCCAGCCACTGTCACCGCTGGTTCGTTTGTCGTCGCTCGACAGTATGAGATCGTGACCGCCGGCACGACGAACTTCACGCTGATCGGTGCTGCCGACAGCAACGTCGGGACGGTGTTCACTGCCACCGGCGCAGGAACCGGCACCGGCACGGCCCGCCCGACAGGGTTTGGCCAGCCCGTGACTGTCGGGCCAGCAGGTCGCCGCTACAACCAGGTCATCACCACTGAGGCCAACAACGGCAACGGCACCCCGTTAGGGCTCAATGTTGCCCTGGTTTCCTATGCCCGCGGCATCAGTCCTGAACATGGCCTGAGCATCACCCCCAACGTCGTCATCTGACCCATGGCACTGCCTTCTGACCCCGACTACATTCCCGCCTGCACGAATCAGCGTGTTCTGGCACTGCCCCTCTACCAGTGGCTCCTGGCCCACAACTGGGATCCCTACGCCGAGCATTCCTGGGATGCAGGGATGGTGCAAAACCTGGAGGAAACCGCCGCCTAGATTTTGAGCGGCGATTGATCCTTGCCAACACTGACACTCAAAAGCCGTGATTGCTGCACTACTGAAACCTCTTCTGCCTTGGCTGCTGCGCCGGCTGATGGGGGTGATCCTCCAGGCCATCGGGCAGGACCTGCGCAAGCGGCTGCCGGAGGTGTTCGAGCTCATCGATGCGGAGATCCTCCAGACCCTGCAGCTCGGTGCCCGTCACGTCACCATGGCGTTTTTCGTGGCCGTGCAACGGGTCGTACACCGTGACCCGACTTCCCTGGAAATGCAGATCCTGAAGCTGATCTTCGACCCGGCGATTGCCGCCAGCCGCATCCAGCCATCCACACCAGGCCAATGAAGCCCTCCCTGCTGCGCTACGCCCTTCACACCGTGGCGGGGCATCCAGGCCATGAGGCCTTCTGGAGGGCCGTCGAGGGGCTCCTCACCGCCGAGCAGCGAGCCAGGCTGGAGGATGGCGGCGACATCCGCAACAGCACCTGGATGACCGGGGCCATGAAGCCCACCAAGACCGAGACCTGGCAGCTGGAGGTTCTGGCCTGCCGGCCCCTGCTGGACCTGATCTACCGGCATGAGGCCGGGGGCTTCCCCAGCCCTTATGAGGCCTACAACCGTGGCGGCGCCGGCGACAGCATCGGCAAACCTTGGCTAGGTGGTCTGCAGAACCTCACCATCGGCCGGATCAAGGAGCTGCAGCAGGCCGGACAGCTGTTCGCCGTTGGGGCCCCCCAGCTGATCCCCTCCACCTTGCGTGAGCAGCAGCCGAAGGCCGGCCTGGCCGACTCGGACCTGTTCAGCGCCGTGAACCAGGATCGGCTGACGACCACGATCCTGCTCCGCGGCAAGCGGCCCATGCTCGCCCGGTTCATCCTCCAGGGGATCAACCAGGACGCAGCCATCGACGACCTGGCCTTCGAGTGGGCCAGCCTGCCCAACAGCCAGGGCCGGGGGTGGTATGACGGCGACAGCGGCGGCAACAAGGCCCACGGCAGCCTCGGCGCGGTGATCGCTGCGCTTCAGGCCACCAGGGCCCGGGTGATCAAGCCACCCCAGGCCTGATCAGTCCTCCGGAAAATCCGGAGAACTGATCAGTACCGCCACACTTTCCGTTTCACGATATTGCAGATGGTGGCACGACTTACATTATGAAGCCTAGCTAATTTGTTTTGCGGCACTCCCTCACTCACCATCTGCCTTATCTTTTCTACTTGAACGTATGTGAGCTTTGCCCAAGAGCACTTTTCGCCGTTCGTATTGGTCCCGTCCCGAAAGCGATCAAGCTGATTTTGCTTTGGCGACTGGTAGCAGAGATTAGCGGCTGAGTTGTCTTCAACGCCATTGCGGCCATGGCAAACATATAAGTCGGCTGGCCGTGGGCCTAAAAATGCATCCGCCACAAGGCAATGAACATAGAAAGTCGTCAGCTTGCCATGTTTAGACAGAAATACTCGTTTATGGCCATATGGCAGTTTCACCGATTGTTTCAAGATCCGGCCAGCAACTGAGTATCGGTTTCCAGAAGATTTATCCACGACCCTGGGCAGACTGCGCACTTGTCCCTGGTCGCTGACTTCATACAAGCCTTCATAGCCTGCAATCGGTTGCCATCGCTCTATGCTTTGAGCCATCAGCCTGTCTCCTCAGGTTGGTCATGGGTCGGGGTGTTAGCAGCACCGCCGACCTTCCCAAGCCTAGTACGTCCATTCTCGCCTGGGTCGGGAACCAGCCCCAGGGACAAACCGACCATTGCCATCATCAAGGTCCAAATGGATGAATCCTCGATGCCTGCCATCTCCTAGGCCTCCAGTCCACCGAGCTCGGATCCACCGATAAAAGCTCTCAAGACTTCGATTGATTGGATAGATGTCGATTGCGTAGCCCAGCACGTGCTTGCTGTTCGGTACGCCTCCCACAGCCTGATTGATTGCGGCAGGCCTATAAAAGCTTGTGACGCCGATAGGTAGACCCCAAGCATCACGGATGGCTTGATATTGGATTGCAGTCTTTACGATTCGCGCTTTCACTGAAGAGTTGTCTTGCGGGATGCGCCGCCGGTCAAACTGCAACACCTCCCCCACGGTGAGGTTCGGGGTCACCAGGGCGTCGAAGTTCCGCCAGTCGACTGCCCCCGGCTGAAGCAGCAGCGCCGGGGCAGGGGCCGCCGCCGGCGCCTTTGCCTGCAGCCGCCGGTAGTGGGGGGAGAAAGCGTGCCACTGGCCGGCGCCATGGCCCAGCTCCACCACCTCATGGGCCTGCCCCTGGATCTCCCGCACCGCCACCACCGGCAGCTGGTGGCCGGCAGGCACCAGCACCTTCTGGTCCTCCGGCAGATCGGCCGCCGGATCGGTGAACTTCTTCAGCCAGGTGTCCTGGACCGCCTGGAGGGTGAAGATCACCGGCCGAAGGGGCGCCTCAGCTGGCTTTGCCGCAGGGGTGGCCGCGGCGGGTGGCTTGTTGCTGGGGGAGGGCATCGTCGGGCAGTGCTGTCCTGCCTTCAGTGTGGGCGTGCCGTGATCAGGCGTTCAGCGGCCGTCCTGGGGGCCATCGGCGGCCAGCAGTTCGTAGATCACCACCGGCCAGGCAACGGCCAGCGCGATCACCCACGGCCACGACAGCGGGGTGGATTCGTAGTAGCGGTGCCGCTCTTCGTCGGTGGTTAGTTGTGACGCGCTAGGGAATGGCCCTGTGCCTTGGTCGTGCCAGTTGTCGTCAATGGTGGTGTCAACTTCGGGGACTGCGTGGCAATACTGACGGGTCATGAGTCGGACTCCAGGGCGCGGCGGATCAGGTCAAGGTCAAGAACGGAGTTTGAGCCCAGTTCCTTCAGGTAGTCCTCGTAATCATCAATGAGCGATAACGCCTGCTCCTTCAACGTCGGCGGCGCGGCCTGGGCGCCGTGGCGGGTGAGGCAGTAGTTAGCAAAGGCGGTCGCTGCCAGCAGCATGTCAGGCGTCAGCAGCTTCGTGAACCCTGATGCTGTCTTTATGTCTGGGTGATTCGTTTCTTTCCACCATCTGCGGAAGTCGTCGTCCGTCACGGTAGGCGCTCCCTGCTGCGGCGCGGCCGACAGCGCGACCTCGATGTCCTTCAGGTTCTTCTGCACGTCCAGCAGATACAGGTGCTTGGCCTCTGCCGAGAAAGAGCAAAGCCCCCCGGACACTGACATCAATGCGGGCTTGATCTTCTCCGCGCACAGGGCGCGGAAGTCGGGGTTTGTCATGGTTGGGGCTACAGAATGTCAACGCGGAAGAGTCGCCCGCTAATCAATCGCGGGTGACAGTCGTATTTCTTGGCGCGAACACAGGAAATCTCAGCAGGGTTCGCACGGCGCAAATAGCCAGCATCGTGTGCGCTCAGTGCGGTGGCGTAGCGGGCTTTCGCTGGGCCAGGTGCAGCGACGACACCTTCGCCTAGATCAGGCTGCTTTGTGATCCAGCACCTGTATGCGCGGTCTTGACCTGTCATCCCACCCTCCTCCTCAACCGCCTTGCCCACCCCCAGGCAACGGCAACACCCAGCACCGGCAGCGGCCCCGGCACCACCGTCTCGGGCTTGCGCTCCGGCGAAGGATCGGGGAAGCCCCCACCACCCCCGCCGCCATCGCCCAGGCCGGGGCCGCTGGGGATGGGCGGGTTCCAGCTGGGGCTGGAGCCGCGGCCAGGCGACCAGGGCAAGGCGGCCAGCCTGATCGGGTAGTCGTAGATGGCTCTAGCGGTGGCACCGCCGGGGATGGGCGCCGGCCCCGGTGCGGGCTGGTAGCCGAGGGGGTCGGAGACTGAAAGAGTGACCCCCCTGTTTGGGCGTGCAGGAGCAGAGGCCTGGGGGGTGTTGCTGCCCTCAGCATGCCGCGGCACGAAACCAGGCGGGAGGGCATCCGCGTGGGCTGGCTGCATCGAGCAGCCGTGAAGGGCCAGCAGCAGGAACAGGAGGCCTTTCATCGACCCTCCAACAGCGTGATCACCTCGTCCAGCTCCTTCCGGGCCAGGCGCAAGGCCAACAGGGCGGTTTCCCTGTTGTTGGATCTGGCGGTGAGTGCCTCTTGAGCCCGCTGGAAGAACCGCCCCAGACGGTTGAACCGTTCGACCTGCAGGCGATTGAGGGCAGAAGGCTTCCGCGTCATGCCCACACCTCAGGCTGTGGCCGGCTGTAGTCGAAGCGCCACCAGCGGATCCAGGACCGACCGAACTGGTGATCAAGCATGTTTTCCCGGCAGGCAATGGGCCAGCCGTGGCGGTCGAAGAACACCACCGCCTGCTCGGACAACCCGAAGTTGCTGAAGATGTGCTGCCGCTTGCACCAGCCGCTGCAGGGGCTCGAGGAGACCCTGACCGGCTCTGGCAGGGTGGTGAACTGGTCGACCACCTGCCGTTCGTCCTCGTCGACGATGATCTGCAGCGACCCAGGGGGGAAGTAGCGGCCCTCGGGGGGGATGTGGATCCCCGGGAAGGGGGCATGCAGACGGAAATCGCCGGAATTGTTGACCGCCAGGCAGAGCATCCTGTCCGGATCGATCGGCATCCGCCTGGGGCGCATCACCGTTACGGGACGGGCGTTAAGGATCAGCCGCTGCCGGGCTTTCCCGTTGCCGGAGAAGACGGAGGGACTGGCGGAGATCCACTCGATCCCGCTGTGCAGGCGACCGGCGACGGCGGCCCCCATGCTGTGGGAGTCCGGGGCCTGATGGATCAGCCAGGGCCGGAGGGCATGCTGGGCCCGGCCCAGGGCCGTCCCACCCAGCTGAACCACCAGCGGGGTATCGACTGAATCGCTGATCTCTTCGGTACGTGATGAGGTCGGCGATGAGCTGGAGCCAGTAGGGGGTGCCATCGAAGATGTGGGCATCGGAAAGGGGGATGAGGACCCAGCCGGACAGCTGAGCGAGGGTGGTCTTGGTGATGTCCCGGGTGATCCCGCCGCCGGTGGAGTGGCCCCCGGGCTTCCAGAGGCCGCCATTGATCTCGACCGCGACCAGGGCGGCGGGCCAGGCGAAGTCCGCTCGGAACGCGGGAGGCTTACGCGACCGCAAACCCTCCTGCTTCTGGAACACCGCCCAGGCGTCCCAGACCGGCAGCGTGTGCTCGCGCTCGAAAGGGAGGTCTGGGAAGGAGACCAGCCACTGGTTTGCAAAGGCCTCCTCCAGATGGCTGTGCATCTTCGTCAGAGCAGCGGATGGGATGGGGACGAACCCAGGTCATGACGGCACCGGTGAACGGATCCGGGGGCCGGTTGCTGTTGCAGAGGGCCATCACCCTCAGCACCGAATTGATCGATGAGGGCTCGGTGTGCTGGAGCTCGTTGTGGCAGGCACCGAGGGCGGCCTCGATGACCCAGAGCAAGGCCTTGAAGTCGTTGGCGGGCAGCTGATCAGGCCGGCAGGGCTGGAAGCGCTGCAGCTCGTAGCCACGCTGCAGGTGGATGGAGCCATCGGCGAACAGGGCAAACCCTGTGATGGGCTGAAAGTTGGTGGATTCCATGGCTGGAATGCAGATGGGGAGGGTGTGGATTGATCAAGCGCTGGTCTTGCCGCTGCGATCGGTCGCGATGGCGGTTCCGACCCGTGTGGGAGGGGATCGGATGGAACGGATGGAAGGGACGAAAGCGGCGAGGTGTTGCTGCGGATGGCCTTGGTGCGGTCCTGATGGGGGGCGCAGCGCCCTGGTGCGAAACCGCATCCCTCGACGGGGCCCGTTGCGTGGGAGAGGCCGGGATCGCACCCCTGAGTCGTCCGCTCAGAGGCCGGCGTCACCTGGGAGGCCATCGACACGGGGTACTTCCGTGAGCAGCACCAGCAGAGGTGACCTATGGGCCACGTGCTGGAGCGAAGTGAAACCTGCTCATGGCCCTGCCTGCGCCGGCCCGCCCTGGGCCCTGCTGGCCGCCAGCTGATCAGCGGCGATGAGCTTCGCTTCGATCTGCGCGAACCGCTCCGGGGTGATGTTGGGATCGGTCAGCTCCTGCTCGAGCGCCTTCCTTTCCTCCTTGCTGATCCACCCAGGCGGTGGTCCCTGCACGGTCCTGGCCGGCTGCGCAGTGGGCTGCACCGGCCGCCGTTGCGGAGTAGCGGCGGTGCGAGGCCCGGATGGCCTGGAGGGCTGCTGTCGCGCCGCCGTCTCGCTGCTGGCGTTGAACTCGTCATCCCGCTCAGCGGCCAGCCCCAGCACCATCTGCAGAGCCAGGCGGCGGGCGGTGGTGAGGGCCGCGGCATGGGCCTGCCCCCTTTTGTCGCTGTCGCCGATGAACAGGGGCACCGGCCCGCTGGTGATCGCCCCACCCCCGGAATGCACCAGGTAGGCGGTGATCACCGGATCGCCGAAGTCGTCCAGCTCCTGGCGGGTGATGGCGCCCAGCCCATGGGCCGCGGCCGTCTGCCCCGTGGCGATCACGCCGGCCAGGTCGGCATAGCCGTAGCTGACCAGCTGGCCCTTCTTGGTGGTGTACTCAGCCGACCGGTTCTCGCTCAACCGTGGGCTGGTGGCCTGCCAAGCCGCAAAGGCGGTGAACAGCTGCATCTGCTGCTCGACCGTGGGCCGGTAGCCAAGGAACTCCTCCAGCCGCCGCCCCTGGTCGTCCCGGGTGACGGCCTGGCCGCCCTGGGCCTGCTGCAGGTGGCTGCGCAGCTCGGCGTAGGCCAGGCGCATCGCCTCGAAGCGTGAGGCGGTGTCGGCCTCGCCGGCGGCGACACGGTCGGCCAGCCGGAGAAGGGCCTCCGTCAGCTCGTCCTGCGGTAGTTCCTGCGCCGCTGGCGGCCCAGTGGGCGGGGGGCTGGTATCCATCGGGAGCGTTTCCAGTCAGGTTGATAGCGGGATGGCTACGCTTCGCCCGGCCCGCTAATCGAACACTAGCACCCATTGCTAACCCGTGATGTCCCCGTTCCGCGATGGCCTCAAGCCAGCCCCCGACTGCCTTCCCGTGAACTGCATGGCGAAGAACGGTGAGGTCCTACAAGTCACCGTTCTTCACGCGGCCGCGGCCGACCTCTTCTAGCAGGTCCGCCACCGCCTCACCGCCGTCTATGGCTGCTCAACCCTTCGGGTCACCGTGCTGAAGCCACCCAACACCGACGGCCCAGCCGTCGACATTGAGTGGCACCGGCCACCGGATGCAGCGCTGCCTCTCAGTCGCCTGCAGCGGTGATCTCCTTCACCACCACCTGCCTCGTTGCGGGGGGGGCTTGCTCCTGGGTGGCGTGCTGCTGGAGCTTCTGCAGCAGGACCAGGCAGGCCAGCCGCTCATCCTCCTCCTGGCCCTGGTCCCACTGGCCGAGGCCTCGCAGGACCTGCTGAAGCCTTTCCAGCCGCGCCGGGTCGGTGCTGGGGTACATGGCAGCGATTGCCGGCCAGTCCTCGATGATGTCGAGGCCTGCGGCGGCGGCCGCGGCCCGTAGCTGGCGTGCCGGCACACCCTCCCCCGCCTCTGACAGGGCAGGAGAGCCGGGCCATGGTGGCGGCTGGATCCGTCCGACGGCGATGGAAAGCATCTCCTCAGGGCCCAGGGCGCCCTGCTCATCGGTGATGGCCGCGGCCTGTCTGAGCAACTCCTGGAGGCGTGCCTCCTCCGGCGGCGGCCGCTTGCCGGACTTCACATCGGCGACCCATTCGTTCAGCCGGCCCACCTCAAGGAAGAAGGTGGAGGTGAGGGTTCGGTTCTTGCCGCGAAGGAACAGGTTCAGGCCAGAGGCATGCAGCCGGCTGGTGAGCCCGACTTCCCTCCACCCGGAATCGCCTTCCGCTGGCTCTGAGAGGGGAGTACCGATGGCCTCCCAGGCATGGCCCTTGTGGTTCACCCAGTCCCCAGGCTGCAGGGGCATTCCGGCGGCCCAGTCGGGCACCGGGGCGTCGGAGGCGGCCAGCAGGGCCAGCTCCGCCAGGCGGGAGGTAACGGCAAGGCTCCAGCCGTTGCGTTCAAGCCACTGCTTCAGAAGGACGCGGAACCGCTCCCGGCCGATGGTTTCGGTGGTGAGCCAGTGGTCACGGCTGGCACCAGGGGGAGCGTGAGAGGCGGCCAGCGCTCGCGGCTTGCTTTGCTGCTGGTCCATGGCGTCGTCGGCGGGGAGTGGCAGTGGTCGGATCCATCTGGAACCGAACATAAGTCCTATCAGGTGTTCACTGGGATACCACCTGCGGCGATGCCGTGATGACCGCACTCAGGCCCGCAGCGGATCTGCAGCTTCGCCTCCAGGGACTCAGATTGGAGACGCCGCTGGCTCAGTTCGTCCTCATACGGCTATGGTCAAGCCACCCAGGTCGGTTTCCCGCCCAAGGCAAAGGCCCCGCCGAGACGGAGCCGATGTTGCCCTTTCGGGCTGCGACCTCCACCACCGCTCCCCAGCAAATGGGTTGGTCGCAACAGGGCCATCCTACAGCACCAGCCGCAATCTGCAGGCCGAGGGGAGTGGACAAAACCACACAAACCTCTGACATGCCGAGCAAAGACTTCAGCGGTGAACTGCACCGCCAGCTCTTCACTCAGATCCCGATCGAACTGCTCAGCAGTTGTGCTGAGCGGGGCCGCAGAAGGCTGGTGTTTGTCTATGCCTGGCTCTGGTTTTACGCGGGCCGTCATGATAGAGGATTCCCCTCAGTCCCTCGCCTCTCGCTGGAGTGCGGGATGAAAGAACGGGACATCAGGACAGCGCTTTCGACCCTTCAGAGCGAGGGATGGATCCGGAAAACGGGCACCACTCCCAGCGGCACGAACGTCTACCGCATCCGAACCGAGGCAGCGCGCAAAAGGCGGCCCGCGAAAACCACTGCAGCGCAGCGCAAGACGGCAGACCCCCTCCCCTACAGGGGGACCCCCCCACAAGGGGACCCCCCTCCCCTACAGGGGGACTCCCCCACAGGGGGACCACTCCCCTACAGGGGGACTCCCCCACAGGGGGACCCAATCAATAAACCTATAAACGAAGAAGGAGAAATCCAAGAAGGGTTAAATGATTACTCCACTACATATATCCACCAACGCGGCGAAAAAATCGACGCCTCCGCGCCCTCGGTCACGACGGCTGAAGCCGTCGCGACAGGTAGCGGGATCGTGGTAACGTCAGCCCAGAACGACGCTCCCCAGCGACATGCCGAACCGGCAACCCAGCAGCACAGCCCCCTGCCAGCCTGCGCTCAGCCTCACCGCCAGCTCCTGCGCGAGTGGTGGGTCAGGCGCCGCAGCAAGCACCCCACCGCGCCGGCTCAGCTCACCCCTGGCGACATCACGGCGATCCTCCACGCCGACGCCCTGGGGGTCCTCCAGCCCTTCCTCGAGCACGCCGCGGCCAGCGGTTGCAAGTCCCTGGCCACCGGCTACCGCCGCCGCTGCGAGGAGCTCCGCGCCGGCCCTGCTGCCACTGCAGCCTTCGATGCCCTCCGCACCGCCTACCTCGCGGTGCCTCGCCGGGTCCCTTGTCAATCTCTGCCGGCTGCTCAGAAAGAGCTTTCCGCCGTCCTCGCCGAGGGCCACACCGTCGACCAGCTGGTGGCGGCCCTGGCTGCTGAGGTCCGTGCCCAGGACCAGCAGCACGCCTCGACCGGCTTTGCCCCCTCCCTCCCCGACATGGCCCGCTGGCTGAAGGAGCGCCGCTTCGCCGCCTACCTCGAGCCCGTCGGCAACCACGACCGGGCGATCGCCGCCGACTTTGTCGCCCCGATCGATCCAGAAACCGGCGCCCCTGACCCCTTCGCCTACCACCGTCACATCACTGGCCAATGCCAATGAGAACCATCGCAAGCACCAGGAGGCTCTACCCGTGATTGACCTTAATGATTACTACCTGATTTGCACAAGAGCTATCGTTGCGCACTCAGGGATAAACCAAAAAGAAATCAAGAAAAGGATTTTAAGCTCCTCGACTGTCAGTTCTCCGGCCCCGGATTATCGGCCTGGGCAGAAGACGCAGATCGAAGACGATGGATCCGTCAAGTGGACTGTCACCTTCACCGATGACATATCCCCAAGAGGTGACAAGAAAGTAGCTTTTGTCGTTCGCTGGATGCGTTATCGAGAAGATCCGCAGGCCAAGCAAGAGCCATTTGCCTTTAACCGCCGCCGGAGATGGAAATGACCCTCTCGCTCCCCTCAGCACCACCCCCCGCGCCCCTGTCCCCGCACAAGCGGCGCCCACCAGCCGGCCCCGCCTTTGTCCTGCCCGGCTTCGCCTGCTTCGCCTGCGCTGACACCGGCATCGTCGGCAACTACGACCGGGCGATCAACGAGTTCCTGCCCGACTACGACGTCCTCCCCACCGGTGAGGTCTGCCCCGGCTCCGATCCGGCGATCATCTGCTGCTGCAACGCCGCCTACGCCAGGGAAGGCCGCGGCGGCTATCGCGATTCCGCCGGCCCCCGGTGCATCGAGACCCTGGCAGGTCCACGCCTGGTGGGCTGTGATCTGGATCAGCAGGCCATCGCCACCATTCACCGCAACCGACGACAGCGCGCCCTCGCCGGTGTCCAAGCCACTGCAGAGCAGGCCCGCCTGCAGAAGGCCGCCCGGGAGGCGGTCCCTGGCCTGCTGCCCTCCATGCCGAGGGAGAGCTTCTGATGGCCACCATCGCCCCCGCCCGTCCGCTGCCGCCTGTCGGCACCACCCTGTTGTGCCTGGAGCGTGGCTGCACCTCCGCCTATCCCGTCACCGTCGAGCGGCACCAAGGCCGCTACTTCATCGCCGGCGGCCACCGCTTCCACGTCTACGACGACTGGAAGGTCGGCACCGCCCGGCACGCCTGGCGCAAACCCGCGGCCATGGTCTGGATGGCCAGCCCTGAGGACCAAGCCGCGGCCGCGGCCACGCCAACCCCTCGCCCCTGGCGGCCCCCTGCGCCCCCTGTTGGCGCCCCAGAACCCACCGAGGCCTGGTGATCACCCTCTGCTCCCCTGAACCATGCTCATCCTCTGCAAGACCGATCAGGTGCACCCCCGTGGTGCTCGCTGGCGCCAGCGGCTTCCCTTCGGGTGGGAGATCCGCTGGCAGCGCCACAACTGCCTGATCATGGCCATTCCTCGCCCCGCCAACATCCGCCAGCACACGGCATGGTGAGCACCTTGTTCCGGCCTGAACCCACCGTCTGGCTGTCGAACCCTGAGCAGCTGGTTCATCCGGCCGCGGCCGGTGGCTATGTCGGCCCTGCTGGTGAGGAGCTGCTCGCTGCCCAGGACATCCTTGATCGGATCTACCCCCACCGCACGATGCGCAACCCGGTGGTGCTCCGTGCCTGCGCCGCCTACGCCAACAGCCTCAACAACCCGGCCGCGGCCGCCAGGGGGCCCTGGTCGCCGACCGTTGCCCCGTTCACCAGCTACCTCACCACCATCGAGCCCCTGGTGGGGCACCCGTTCTGGGCCCAGCTCGAGGTGCTCGCCGCCCCCCTGAACATCCGCCACCGCCGGCTGCCGGTGGCCACCACCGCGGACCTGCTGGTTCGCTTCCGCAATGGCGGGGACATCGGCCTGGGCCTCTGCCAGACCGGCTCCCGTGAAGAGCTGAATCCCATGCGGGTGGCGGCAGAGGTCGGCGCTGCGGTGGCCCTGCTGGGCGACACCTACACCTGGTGGCCGCGGCGGGCCTTCGTGCTGTTCTGCAGCCCCGGTAGCACCACCGTGGAGCTGGTCGACGTCGATAAGGCCCTGGCCTGCTGGGTCGACGCCCTCGACTCCTTTCGCTTCATGGCCTCAACCTTTCACTGGGAACGATCGCTGTCATGAGTTCATCAAAACTGCCGAAACTGCCGATGGTGGCGGTCTGGGTCTGGTTCGTTGGCCAGAGCCTGTGGAGGCGAATGAAGATCCGGGAGATCGACGTGCCCCTGATCGGATCCCCCTCCGCCCTGATCCAGGTGGAGAGCGAGGAGTTCCTCCCCATGGCCATGCCGGGCTGGCGGGTGACCAGACAGCGCCCCGCAGACATCCAGGCGCCTCCATGTGGTTCCGCCACGCCCGAGCCGTGAAGCAATGAGCACCACCACCACTCGCCTGCCCCTGGCCGTCGCCGATGGTGTCGCCGCCCAGGTGCTCGACCTCCTGAAGCCCCACTGCCTGCGGATCGACATCGCCGGCAGCGTCCGCCGGCGCCGGCCGACCATCGGCGATCTGGAGATCGTCTGCATCCCCCAGCCCTACGATCCCTCCCCCTTGTTCTGCTCCGGCATCGCCAGCGTGGTGAACCAGTGGGAGAAGGTGAAGGGCGATCTCCCCTGCCGCTACACCCAGCGGATCCTGCCCTGGCACGGGATGAAGCTCGACCTGTTCATGCCTCACCCGGACGGCTATGGCCTCCAGCTGGCGATCAGGACCGGCTCTGCAGAGTGGAGCCATCGCCTGCTGGCCGCGGCCTGGGTCCGGGCTGGCTTCACCTCGAAGGAAGGCCTGCTGCGCCGGAGCAGCGACGGGGCCATCTGCCCCACCCCCACCGAAGAGGCCCTGTTTCGGATGATCGGGATCCCATGGGTGGATCCCACAGATCGGGAGGTCCGCTGATGGCCACCGCCGCCCCGCCCGCCGCCCCGCCCGCCGACCGGATCCGCCTGGGTGACGTGTGGCTGGACATCCAGGGCAGGAAGCACCTGGCCCGGCCGTGCGTGCGCCAGGATCTGGTGCTGATGGAACCGCTCGAGGACGAGATCGTGCCGGTGGCGATGGATCCGCGCCGGCCGCACCCCTGGCAGCGCATAACGTGGGGTGGTGAATGAAAAGGCAGATGAGCTCCTGGCTGTATGACCAGCTGCGCCGGCAAGCCTGGTTCAAGGCAGGTCGCCAAACGGGCACGGTGCTGCCCATGGCCTTGCTGGCAAGGGAGCTGGCTCAGATCGACCTGGCAGAGATCCGTCGGGAAGAGATCCTCAACCCGCAGAACAAGGCGCCCACGGTGGTGTTCATCGACGAGGCAGGGCCTCCCTATGCCCCAGCCCCCACCCCTCGCTTCGCGCAGCTGTCCTGCCTACGGCGTCAGCGGTCCCGATGAGCCGGGTGACTCGGGGGGAGGCTGTGGAGTGGCCACAGTCCTCGATCAACTGGGTCTTGCTGGGCATCCATCAGCAGTGGATCGACAAAGCGCCGCCCGAACATCTGAACGCGGATCTGCTGGCCATCCCAGACGATCTTCCGGCAGAAGTAGACGCTCACCATTCGCCACTGGTGTGAGGTGGCTCCCTCCCACGCCCCCCAGCTGCTGAAGGTGTCCCCCCAGCTGTGCCGCTCAGGGTCCAGGGCCTCGCCCACCTGGTCGCGGGCCAGCTGCACCCGGGCCGCCATGCTCGGGTAGTCCATCCGCGGCAGCCCGGCTTCATGCAGCTGCCGGCTCAGCTCCAGGAACTGCTCGAGCTTCTCCAGCCACTGCCGCTCCCGTTCCCGCTGCATCGATGTCCGGTGCTCGCACAGCCGGGCCATCTCCGGCAGCCGTCGCTGGAGGGCCTGAAAGACCGCCCGCTTGATGGCCGCCGCCTGCACCCAGTCACGCTTCCCGCCGGGCAGCCGGCAGACCGGGCAGGACCAGCGATGGGGCTTGCCATAGGCCCCGCAGCGGTCAGGCCGCTTCATCTTTCGCCCGCAGCCGCAAATCATCAGGCCATCAAACAACTCTGGCCCGTTGGATTGGTAGTTCGCTTGTATTAGCCGCTGCGCCAGCGCCAGATCGACAGGATCGGCAATTCGTGAGCCGGTTTGCTTCCACCACCACCTGGCCTGTGATTTTGTGATCCCGAGCCGTTTGGCTGCCGCTGACCAATGAAAGCCTGACTCCAACAGGGTTCTCTGCCGTGTGGCGGCATCCACGGGGGCTGATCTGCCCGGATACATCTCGCCGCAGGAGGCGCGGAAAGCCATCGCAGCGTGATGCCGCATCAGTGACTGAGTATGGACCGACTCGGCTACGTTGTGAGACAGCTCTGTTCCTGTCCGCATGGCCCGGCGCCGCACCCCTCCCCTGGCGGCGGTCACCCCTCCTCAGCCAAACACAATTTCGGTAGTGTCTTCCGAGGGAGCT
>CAZBMT010000004.1:0-27966 GCA_964492645.1 uncultured Cyanobium sp.
CCTGGCGGCCGTGCGCGCCGCCGGCTTCGGGACGGCGGCGGTGATCGGGCGGGTGATCGCTTCGGGACTGTGAGGCCGACCTGACGTCACATCCAGGAGTTTCCAGACAACCTCTCCGGAGACGCTCCAGGACTGGCTCGCGGTGACTGTTCCGTTTAACAGGGCCTTGGTCTTTTTCGTCCGCTCTGAACCTCTCGATCCGGGTCATCAGTTTTTTGTCGTTCGAGACACTGCCGCACCGAATCGCGCACTGATGGATGATCTCGTAGCCCTAGGCTTCCGCGAAGCAGGGCCAGCGCTCCACCTGGCCGAGACAAGAGACATAAAAGGCTGTGCAGTGGAATTGAAATCGGGGCTGCCGAGCCAACCAGGCGCGCGCCTTGGCTTTCTTTTTGGTTCAGCTGAAAAAGAGGGAGGTGGTGCTGTTGCGGATGTGGTCATACTTCACGCTTTGCAAGTCGCCCTGGTTCATGGGCAAGAGTGGCTTGGTTTGTTTCAGAGCCTGGATCTGCGTCTTCTCTTCAACCCTGATCATCATCGCTTTGTCCAGCATGTTCAGGTAAAGACCGGCGATGTCGCAGACCATCTCTGCAAAGAACGGATCGGTCGAGAGCTCGAAACTCCACTGCCGATGCGGCTGCACGGAGAAAGTTTGCAGGCAGCGATCAACCGTGATCTTGGAGATGCCTGTGGCTGCCGCCATGGAGCGGGCGCCCAGTGAGAACTTCCGTCGGATGGTTTGGCCTGCAGTCCCCGGTTGATGGCCGCGGCAACCTTGTCGACCCCTAAGGGCGAGACCGGCCTGGCCGAAGTGCAACGCAGCGTCTCACGATAACCAGATCAAGATACAGTTGGAGCAACCAGTCCGCCGTCGAGCTCCTCATGCCAAGGCGCATGGCCACGGCTGTGCTGGGGTCACCGGCTGCGCAGACCAGCAAGATTGGTCGCGTTGGACGATCAAGTGCGGCAACATGCACGAATCAGCAAGGCTCTGCCTCTGGCTCACTTCGCCTGCCGACAGCTCCAGCGGAGCCATGGGGCGACTGACAGCCATGGAATGCCGCCTCGGTCCTTCAGTGGCTACCGACGTTCTCCGGGATGGGGTGTCAGGAACCAGAGCGCCAAGCCCTTGCCTTTGGACCCAGGACAGCCAGCTCTGGAGGTACTTCTACCTAAAAGACGGAAAAAAATGGCATGGATGGAGACTACCGTATAGATTGAGGCCTGGGGACCTGCTCAAGGAATCACGCCATCCCTTTCAGGCCCAAAGGGTTGTGGTGAAAATCACCAAAAGGGCTTGTTCTTAATCATAATTTAATCCAATGCCGCTCCCGAAATTGACCTGGCAGTTCAGTGCCGACGTGCCGAACATGGGTTCAATTCAGGTGATGTCTCAGCCAGTTGATGTTGAAGCTGTTGATCAGATTATGGTCAGCGTCAACCCAGGAGACACAGACAAAGTCGTAGGAATTCAGCCCATCGATAGGTCGCCGATCATGCTTGTTGTGATCAAGCCGAGTCGCCTTGATCAATCGCTAACAGTCAGTTTTGATGATGGCGCACCTCAGGCAGCTGGTGGTGGACCTAGCCATCCCAATAGATCCACTGCAATTCCCTTGGGCTCGCACCAAGTATTCACTTCGATAGGAACATTCTACCAGAATCTGAAATACCTTTTATTTACCAACCCGGCCAGTGGTCAGCAAACGGATGTCCAGATCTTTGTCGTTCGTGATGCCACACCGTCCACACCGTGACTTTTCCGATCTGACCACCTCAGGAGCAAAGCGTCATGCCGACCCTTCTCACCTATCCCGGTGTCTATATCGAGGAGGTGCCCAGCGGCGTCAGAACCATCACGGGTGTCCCCACCGCAATCACCGCCTTCATCGGGCGCTGCCCTCGAGGACTTGTGAATCAACCTGTGAGGGTTCAGAGGTATCAGGATTTCACTCGAAGTTTTGGTGATCTCTGGAGGGAGAGTTCCCTGGGCTATGCCGTCAGCCAGTTCTTTCAGCATGGCGGCGGGGATGCGTTAATCGTACGGCCGTTCAACGGGTCCATCGCCACATCCACCGCAACGATCACGCTGTCCACGGCCAGCGGAAATCTTGGGCTCGAGGCGAGCAGCCCAGGAGAGTGGGGCAATGCCTTGCGGGCCCTCGTCGATCACGACACCAGAGACAGCTCCGATCCGCTCCAGTTCAATCTGACGATCGAGGAACTGGATCGCAGGGGAGGCAGCACCGTTGTTGCGCGCGAGACCTTCCGGAATGTCTCGGTGGATCCAGCCAGCTCCCTCTTCGTCGATGCAGTACTCAGGGAAACGTCCAGCCTGGTGAGGGTGAGGGCATCAGCGCCCTCCACCGAACGACCCTCAGCGACCCCAGCCGGCAATCCCGTTGCCGCAGGGGGAGGAGACAACGGAAGCCCCATCACCGATTCGGTCATCCGGGGGGATCAGGCGAATCGCACCGGGATCTACGCCCTTGATGCCGCAGAGATCTTCAATCTGCTCTGCATTCCACCTCTGGCGCCGACCGTCGATGTCGACACCGATACCTGGGCTGTGGCCGCGCAGTATTGCCTGAGCCGTCGGGCTGTGCTGATCATCGATCCTCCCTCCAGCTGGAGTGCCAATCCCAGTACGGCAATCAGCGCTGCGGAAGCTGGAGTGAATGCCCTGCGGGCAGCGATCGGGAATGACAGTGCCCGCAATGCCGCCGCCTATTTCCCCCAGTTGCGCATGGGTGACCCGCTCAACGAAGGTCGCATTGGCAACTTCGCGCCCTGCGGTGCGGTCGCCGGGATCCTGGCCCGCACCGATGCACAGCGAGGTGTGTGGAAGGCCCCAGCGGGTCTGGATGCATCGTTTTCAGGGGTCAAGGGCTTTTCCTATGTGATGACTGACAGTGAGAACGGGGTACTCAATCAGGTGGGCCTGAACAGCCTGCGCAGTTTCCAGGTGGCAGGGAATGTCGTCTGGGGGGCCCGGACATTGGCGGGAGCGGATCTGCTGGCTTCGGAATGGAAATACCTGCCGGTGAGGCGCTTGGCTCTTTTCCTCGAGGAAAGCCTGTATCGCGGCACGCAGTGGGTGGTCTTCGAACCGAACGATGAGCCGCTCTGGGCCCAGATCCGCCTCAACATCGGGGCCTTCATGCAGAATCTCTTCCGGCAGGGTGCTTTCCAGGGTCGCACTCCAAGAGAAGCCTACATCGTGAAGTGTGATCGGGAGACCACAACCCAGAATGACATTAATCTTGGCGTGGTCAACATTCTTGTTGGCTTTGCCCCTCTGAAACCTGCCGAATTCGTTGTGATCCGTATTCAACAAATGGCGGGCCAGATCGCCACTTAGGAGCATCATCGCCATGGCGCAATTCGCTGTCAACGTCAATCCTCAGCGCTTCGATCCCTACAAGAATTTCAAGTTCCGCGTCAAGTGGGAGGGGCGCTATGTCGCCGGCGTCTCCAAGGTGGGGGCGCTCAAGCGCAGCACCGAGATTGTGGAGCACCGCGAAGGCGGCGATCCCTCTACATCCCGCAAGTCTCCAGGCCGCACCAAGTTCGAAGCAATCATGCTGGAGCGGGGTGTCACCCATGACACAGAGTTCGAGAAGTGGGCCAACAAGGTATGGAACTTCGGCGCTGGTCTTGGCGCCGAAACCTCTCTGAAGGACTTCCGCAAGGAGATCATTCTCGAGGTCTATAACGAAGCTGGCCAGCTTGCCCTGGCCTACAAGATCTTCCGCTGCTGGGTGTCGGAGTTTCAGGCGCTGCCTGACCTTGATGCCAATGCCAATGCGGTGGCCCTTCAGAGCATCAAGCTGGAAAACGAAGGCTGGGAGCGGGATTACGATGTGGCAGAGCCCGCCGAACCACAGTTCACTGAGCCGGAGTGAGTCGATGCGCGCACCGAGTGATCAAGAACTTCTCGATCTCTGGGATCGCTGCCTGCAACGGCATCCCATCGATCGCAGCCTTGCTCTCTGCGCCTGGGCGGCCGTGCAGCCCTCTATGCTTTCCCTGGCCGATCAACCTCTGGGCGCCATCACGATCACCCTGCTTCAACTGCGCAGGGTCTGCTTCGGGCCGTCGATCGATGCCCATGTTCATTGCCCGGCTTGCGGAGAGCCCCTCGGCCTGCGGCTGGATGTCGATCAGATGCTGGCGGGGGTTGGCTCTCCTCCCGTGGAGCCCCGCAACTGCATCGGCGGCCTGAGCCTCCGAGCCGTCACCAGCAGAGATCTGGCTGCGGTGAGCGACCGACCCGACCCGGATTCTGCAGCCCGGGCGCTGCTGGAACGCTGCCTGATCGACCCGGAAGGAAATGCTTCCGCCATGGTGGAAAAGCTCTCCTTGGAGCAGATCGAAGCGCTGGAAGCCGGGCTGGAGGCCATGGACCCTGCCGCCGACATCAGCCTGCAGCTGACCTGTGGAGCCTGTGGGCACGGCTGGCTGGCCTGCCTCGATATCGGTGGCGTCCTGTGGGAGGAGCTCACAGCCCGGGCGCGCAACCTTCTGGCCGATGTGGCTGCCCTTGCCCGTGCCTACGGATGGAGCGAGCAGCAGATCCTGGCGCTGCCTTCCCGGCGTCGCACCGCCTATCTGGAGCTGGCGAGCCCATGAGCGGCCTTCTGCAGCGCCTCGGATCCAGAGCCATCGGCCAGGCTGTCGGGATACGCCCCGTTCCCCCTCTCTACGGGGCTGCGCCGCCTCGGCTCGCGCCGGCAGACGACAACCCTGGCCCCCTGCCGCAAGCGGAGACCCGCCAGGGGCTTCCTCCGGCTGCTGGATCGATCGCCACACCCAACGCAGCCGCCAGCCCCCTGCCTCCTCCGTTGCACGGCGCCGCTCGGCAGAACGAGCCGCCCGAGGACCTCTCTCACTCAGGCCGGGGCGTCCAGTGGTCGAGGGAAGCTCGATCGGACCCTCAGGCGCCTAGGGGATCCGCGGCGAGCAATCACTTGCTCGACCATGGGCCGAACCCGGAGCGGCTGGATCCGGAAAGGTCTGCCGTCGCAGGGAGACCCTGGAACGGCGATCGGAATCCGCTGGAGAACGGAAGCACCGTCCCGTCCAGGTTCGAGGCCAACTCCCTGGCGATGGTGGACGAGGTGGAGCGCCTCCTGGCGCCATCCATCGACCTTCCATACCGCCGGAGCGCCGTGCAGCACCCTGACCTGGCCGTTCCACTTCCCGGCCGTGATCGCAGCCACGCCGAAACGGCGAAGGAGGTGCATGTGCGCATCGGCCGCATCGAAGTCACCGCCGTTCGGGAAGACCCTACCCCGCCCTCTCCGCCGGCGGAGCGCCCCCGCACGATGTCGCTCGACGACTACCTGGCCAGCCGACGGCGGGAAGGTCGATGAGCAGCGCCCTCGCCCTGGCTGGTGTGACGGCGGCGCTGAGGGATCTGCTCAACGACGGGCTGATCAACCACGATGTGAGCAGTGCCGTCGGCAACGTGACGGTGAGCGTGCTGCCGCCCGATCGGGTGGTGAGCGGCAGCGAGGCTTCCCAGCTCAATCTCTTTCTCTACCAGGTGAGCCCCAACAGCGGCTGGCGCAACGAAGGGCTGCCCGCACGCGATGGCCATGGCCAGCAGCGGCTGTCCAATCCGCCCCTGGCTCTCAACCTGCACTACCTGCTTTCGGCGTACACCGCTGGGGATCTGCATGCCGAGATCCTGCTGGGCTACGCCATGCAGCTGTTGCATGAAACCCCGGTGCTGTCGCGGCGGGCGATCCGCACCGCCCTCCAGCCTTCCCCGGCGGTAGGCGGCACCCTGCCAGCGGCACTCCGGGCACTGGCCGAATCGGGCCTGGAGGAGCAGATCGAGCTGATCAAGATCACCCCGGAGTTTCTGAGCACCGAAGACCTCTCCAAGCTCTGGTCGGCCACGCTCAGCCACCTGCGCCCCAGCGCCGCCTACATGGCCAGCGTGGTGCTGATCCAGGCGCGGGAACCCTCCCGAGCGCCGCTGCCGGTGCTCACACGCAACCTGATGGTGGAGTCGGGGGGCCTGCCGCTGCTGGAGGCGGTGGAGCCTGCCGACCGCCAGCCCGTGGGGCAGCTGGATGCACCGATCACCCTCCGGGGCCAGGCACTGGCCGGCCGCGATCGAGCCGTGCTCCTGAGCAACGACCGCTTCCGCCTCGCCGAGGACATCGCCGTGCCACCCGGCGGCGGCAGCGATCGGCTGAGCTTCACGATTGCGGTAGCTGATGCGGCCCGCTTCCCCGTGGGGATCTACCGGGTGGCCCTGCGGCTGCAGCGACCCGACGAAGCCCGCCCGCGCACCACCAACCAGCTGGCTTTCACCCTGGCACCCACCATCACGGCGCTGCCCCTGCTGCCGGTGGACCGCGACCCGGCCACCGGCGCGGCGCGTTTCAGCCTCACCTTCCAGCCGCCGGTGCGCGAAGGGCAGCAGGCGGCGGTGGTGCTGGGGAATCGGGAGGTGCCTGCCGAACCGTTCACGGCGCCCACCAACACACTCAGCTTCGAGGTTCCCGCAGCGGAGGCGGCGCCGGCGCCGGGGGCGCTGGTGCGGCTCCGTATCGACGGCATCGACAGCCCGATCCTCGATCTCACCGCCACACCGCCCCGCTTCCGCGATCAGCGCCTGGTGATCCGATGACCGCCTCCGCCCTCCGCCCCGACGGGACCACGGCCAACCAGACGCTGCTGGCGGCGGAGCTGGCGCGGATCAAGGCGCTGCTGGTCGGCGATCTCGGTGGCCTCGCCGAGGTCGAGCGGATGATCGAGCAGGCACGTGAACGGTTGGAAGCTCCGGCGGCGATCGATCAGATCTGTGCCGCATTCAGCCTGTCGCCCTTCGAGCGCGATCTGCTGCTGCTCACTGCCGGTGTGGAGATGGATGGCGAAGTGGGAGCCCTGTGCGCGGCCGCACCAGGGGGCCCGCAACGGCCCTGGGCGAGCTTCGCCCTGGCGCTGGCGCTGCTGCCGGATCCCCACTGGAGCGCGCTCACCCCGGGCCGGCCGTTGCGGCGCTGGCGGCTGATCGAAACGGTGGACGACGCGGCGCTGGTGAACGCGAGGCTGCGCATCGACGAGCGGGCGCTGCATTTCCTGGCCGGTGTGAACGATCTTGACCCGCGGCTGGCGCCCCTGCTGCGCCCGGTGGCACCTGAGGCGGTCATGGCTGCCGAACAGCTCGCCCTGGCCGAGTCCACCGCAGAGGCGTTGGCGGGGCAAGGGGCGCCGCTGCCATTGGTGCAGTTGGTGGGCGACGATGCAGACGGCAAGCGCGATACGGCCGCCGCCCTTGCCGCTTCCCTGGGCATGGGGTTGTTTTCGATCGCCGCCGCTGAAATCCCCGCCAATGCCCTGGAGCGCGATGCCCTGGCGAGGTTGTGGGAGCGGGAAGCCACTCTCCTGGAGGCCGCTCTGCTGGTGGAGGCGGGCGATGCCGCCCAGGCAGGCGCCGCCCTGCCGTTCCTGGAGCGGGTGGCGGGCCTCACGCTGGTGGCCACTCCGGAGCTGCTGCCGTGCCGGCGCACTGATCGCCGCCTGCAGGTCTGCAAGCCGCCCCGGATCGATCAGCTCCGGCTCTGGCGGGAAAGCCTGGGCCCGGCCGCTGCAGATCTGCACACGGAGCTGGAGGGCGTGGCCGCCGAATTCCGGCTCAGTGCCCGGGAGATCCGTCGCCTGGCGTCCGATCTAGCTGGAGCTGCGGGAACACCAGGGACTGCAGGGCCCGCGGCGCTCTGGCGCGCCTGCCGAGGCGAGGAGCGGCTGCAGCTGGGCGGTCTGGCCCAGCGGATCGAGCCGGCGGCCGGCTGGGATGAGCTGATCCTGCCGGAGGCTCAGAAGGCCATGCTGCGACAGATCGCCGCCCAGGTGCGTCATCGGCTCACCGTGCATGAGCAGTGGGGATTCGCCAGCAAGGGGACACGGGGGCTGGGCATCGCGGTGCTGTTCGCCGGCGAGAGCGGCACGGGGAAGACGATGGCCGCCGAGGTGCTGGCGCGGGAGTTGCAACTGGATCTCCATCGAATCGATCTGGCGGCGGTGGTGAGCAAGTACATCGGCGAAACGGAGAAGAACCTGGCGCGGGTGTTCAATGCCGCCGAAGACAGCGGCACGGTCCTGCTGTTCGATGAAGCCGATGCCCTATTCGGCAGGCGCAGCGAGGTCAAGGACAGCCATGACCGCTTCGGCAACATCGAGGTGAGCTATCTGCTGCAGCGGATGGAGGCCTACCGGGGCCTGGCGATTCTCACCACCAATCAGAAGAATGCCCTCGATCCGGCCTTCCAGAGGCGCCTGCGCTTCGTGGTGTCGTTCCCGTTTCCGGATGCCCAGCAACGTGAAGCCATCTGGCGCGGCGTGTTTCCACAAGCCACGCCACTGCACGGCATCGATGCCGCCAAGCTGGCTCGGCTGCAGATGGCCGGCGGCCACATCCGCAACATCGCGCTTACGGGGGCATTCCTGGCCGCTGAAGCTGGCAAGCCGTTGGGGATGGAGCAGCTGCTGGTGGCTGCCCACAGCGAAGCGGCCAAACGGGAGCGGCCCCTGGCCGATGCTGAAACGAGGGGGTGGACACGATGACGCGCGTGATCGTGCACATCGACCGGCTGGTGCTCAAGGGCTTCCGCCCGGAGGATCGCCATGCGATTGCCCAGGGGTTGCGGGAGGAACTGGGCCGGCGCCTTGGGGATCCTGCTGCCATTGAGCACTGGGCAGCGAGCGGCCACAGGAAGCGCGTCCATATGGAACTGCGGCACGGGGGTGATCCGGGTGCCCTGGGACGCGATGCAGGCCGACAGATTGCCGAGGGGGTCAAGGCATGAAAGGCTCCATGACCTGCGCAGCCAGCAAGAATGTTTCGGCTGTTCAGCCTGAATCTCTTTCGCGCGGGCCAAGTCTGAATTTGAAGCGCCCCTGCGCCTGCGGTGGTAGCAAGGAGTCTGGGTTCAGTGGCCGGTGCGAGGACTGCCGAAACAAGCATCTGCTGGGTCTGCAGGCCAAGCTCAAGATCGGCGCCAGCCATGACCCTTACGAGCAGGAGGCTGACCGTGTTGCCGATGCTGTCCTAGGCGATGGTGCGCGTCCTACCCCAATGAGGCTGACCCCTCTACAGCAGCAGCGCAGCCCCGTCACCGTCCAGCGACGCAGTGCAGCCGTGGAGGGCGATGCTCCAGCCAGCGTGCACCAGGCGATCGCCTCCCATGGACAGGGGCTTGGTGCAGCCACGCAATCCTTCTACGAATCGCGCCTCGGCTTCGACTTTTCCGAAGTTCGTATCCACACTGGGCCTGACGCTGAGCGCTCGGCCCGCGACGTGCAGGCGCGGGCCTACACGGTCGGGCGCGACGTCGTCTTTGGTGCTGGCGAATACTCTCCCGGCACGGCACAAGGTCGGCATCTGCTGGCCCACGAGCTGGCTCATGTGGTGCAGCAGACAGCGTTATCCACAGATTCGGTAGTGCAGCGTGCTCCAGCCGCCGCGGCGAGCATGGACAGACGGTATGACGATATGCCGCTCGAAGAGGCCATCAAACACCTGGGTGAGATGCCACAGGAGCAGGCTCAGGTGGTGCTCAAGCGCTGGCAGCGTTTCATCGGAAATTCGATCAACGAAGGCGAGGAGCGCATACGCGCACACGTCCAGCTGCGTGCGGAGAGTTTCGGCAACTATCTCATCGGGGGCACCATCGAGTTTTTCGGACGCACCTCGATCCCTTCCGACGACTGGAAGGAGCCTGCACGCCATCTGAACGCGGCAAATACCTCGATTGCCAAGGGGCAGGTGGCCGAGAGCGTTGCCATCCTGATTCAGGCGGTGGACGCGACGCGCCGTCGCTGGGAACAGGTCCATGAATTCGAGGACCGCTCGGACGCCGGCGCCGGCCGTTCGATCCTGGCGCTGCAGGCGCTGCAGGTCGCCGGCGCTTCAGCGATCACGGTGTTGACTGCCGGCCAGGGCACGGCGGTGGTGGTGGCGGCTGGTGTCGGCTATGCCGGCTCGCAGCGTCTGGCCGGCGAGAGCACCGAGGTGTTCATCGGCACCAAGGACCGCATCGACTTCGCCGGCATCGCGTTTGACATGCTCTTCGCGGCCCTGATGGGAAAGTACCTCGGCTCGTTCGGCGGCAAGGTTGCCAACAGCGTGGCGGGCGCCATCACCAAGCGCGTGGGCGAGGACGCGGCACGGCAGGTGCTGGCCAAGATGACCTCGCAGTTCGTGACGTCCATCCTCGTGGGTCGGGCCTCGGGCCTGGTGCATGGCGCGGCCTTGCAGGTCTTTAACGAGTTGCGCGACAAGAAGAGCCTTTCGGTCGACGACTTCATCCAGATGGTGGCTGACCAGCTCAGCCTGCAGGCGGTGTTCCTCGACATTTTCGGTGCGGCTACCACGATGGCGTTCAATCCCTCGATCGTCGCGCCCGACCGGCCTAAGCCGCGGCTGGTCGAGACGCCGCCGATGCTCAAGGATGGCGGCGGCGGTGGCGCAGACACTGCGAGTGCGTTGCCCGCCCTGCGCGGGGAATCGGGAAGCTCGCGCTTCGAGTCGGCCGAACCCGCACCGAGCAAAGCACCGCCCGAGCCTGACAACGTCATCCCGATCCGGAGGCGCGGCGGTGGCGCAGACACTGCGAGTGAGTTGCCCGCCTTGCGCGGGGAATCGGGAAGCTCGCGCTTCGAATCGACCGAACCCGCACCGACCCCAGAGCCAAGGTTCAAGCTCGGGCCGGCGGCAGAGCCGGTGCTCAAGCACGCGCCGGTGTCGGCGTCTGCCACCCGCGAGAGCGCGGCCTTGACCGGTGGTAAGAGCGCGCAGGGCGCATGGCGTGCCGACTCGTCGGCGCTGGCATTTGCCGAGCCCTTGCCCGTCACAGAGCCCGCGACCGCACCGCAGCCCGTGAAATCGCCTGTGCAGCTCGTACCTCCCGCGGTAGGCCCTGGGCCTGCTCCAAACTCCACGCTCGCGCCAACGACGGCCGCCATCAACGCCAGCATGTCCTCGCCAAATCCTATTCAGCGGGATCGGGATGGATGCCCTGAACCACGTGACGGGCTGAGTAAAAAATGCCCACTTCCCTTTACCTGGTATAAGCCAAGTGAGCTTTATATAGAGGAGATTGCAATGCCGAAGGCGCGGCCTCCTGGCAGACTTTCAAGAGGTGAAATAAAGTCCATATGCTATCCCTTTCGTCAATTCACAGTATGCGAAGTCCTGGGTGTCTCTCGCTGGCCAGAATTGTTTTCGCAATTTCAGTATATTCCATATGATTCTGGAGAGAGAAAAACTCCCAAGCAGAGCTACTTCAATGATGTTATGAAAAGAGTCGGATTCGATCGAGCAGGATTGGATGCTGAGCACGTATGGGATGTCAAGTTGCGCGGATTAGAATATGATCGACTGAATAATTTATGGCCTGCCAGCAACAAGGAACAGCAGCTTGCAGGTACGCTCCACATGTTGCAAATCAGAGAGTATGAATCAAGATTGGGGAATCTTGCTGGGCGCTGGCTTCAGATTACCGCCATCCGTCATCCTGCCAATTACAATAGGCCTTAAACTTGAAAAGCATATCGCTCTGATGTCAATTAAACTCGTATGGGTTCACAATAACACTATAGAATCTTTTCTTCCAAATCTACGCATCTTTCGTTGTATTAACAGGCTCGAATAACCGACCTAATGACCACCCACCCCAATTCCCCCAAACTCCTTAAAACCGGCCTGGTGCTGATCGACCCCCAGTCCGCACGGGTGCTGCGCATCATCTCGCTCCAGTACAACCCCGATTCCCTCTCCCGCTCCCTGCAGGTGCAGACCGCCGGCGGCGAGAGCGCCAACCGCTCCGAGCCGATGCGTTTCAAGGGGCCGGCTGTGGAAACGATCAAGCTCGAGGCCGAGATCGATGCCGCCGATCAGCTCGAGTTTCCCGAGCAGCACCGCGCCACCGTGGAGCACGGCATCCAGCCCCAGTTGGCGGTGCTCGAGGCCCTGGCCCATCCCAGCAGCGCTCAGTTGCGCCGGCTCGATGCCCAGGCCTCCGGCGGCACCCTCGAGATCGCGCCGATGGAGGCGCCGCTGCTGTTGTTCGTGTGGAGCAAGACCCGCGTCGTGCCGGTGCGCCTCACCGAGTTCTCGATCACCGAAGAGGCCTTCGATCCTCTCCTGAATCCCCTGCGCGCCAAGGTGAATCTCGGGCTGCGTGTGCTCAGCACCGACGACCTCGGATACAGCCACCCTGGCGGCAACCTGTTTCTTGGCTATCTACAGAGCAAGGAGCGCCTTGCGGCCAAGGTTCAGCCTGGCAGCTTCTCCACCCTCGGCATCGGAGGTATCGGCTGATGGATCCCGTGGAGGCCTTCCGCCAGGCCAATGCCCTCACCACCCCCCACTACCCCTCCGGCAGCCGGTACCACGGCCTCGCCGCCCTGCAGCACACCCGCGCCGATGGCACCACCGTGACCTACCTGCAGCGGCGTTTCCTGCCCCAGCCCGAGGCGTTCGCCACCCTCCAGGAACATGCCGTGGCCCAGGGGGATCGCATCGATAACCTCGCCGCCGCCTACCTCGGTGATCCCCTCCAGTACTGGCGGATCTGTGATGCCAACCGCGCCATCCAGCCCGCCGAACTCACCGAAACCATCGGTCGCCGGCTGCGCATCACCCTTCCCGAAGGTCTGCCGGGAGTGAACGATGCTGGCTAACGGCATCCAGCTCACCCTGCTGATGGGCCCCGTGGTGCCCGTTCCCGCACCCCGTGTGGTGATGGAGGCTCTCCAGAGCGTGAAGGTCACCAGCGCCGCCGGCCAACCCAGCGGCTTCGAGCTCACCTTCCAGTTCTCCTCGAAATCCGATCTCAACACCCTCTTCCTGATCGCCTCCGCCCAGGCAACCGGGCTCGGCGTGCCGCCGCTGCGCGTGCTGCTGATCGTGACCCTCAACGGCACACCCCAGCCCCTCTTCGATGGCGTGATGACCCGCATCGAGGCCCAGCCAGGCTCCCGGGGCACCGCCGGCACCGTGTCGCTGTTCGGCGACGATCTCACCCGCCTGATGGACATGGCCGACTGGAGTGGTCTGCCCTTCCCCGCCCTGCCGATCGAGGGTCGCGTCGCCCTGCTCTGCGCCAAGTACGCCGCCTTCGGCATCCTGCCGCTGGTGATCCCGATCCTTTTCCCCGACGTGCCGATCCCGATCGAGCGCATCCCCGCCCAGCAAGGCACCGACCTGGCTTACATCCAGCAGCTCGCCGGTGAGGTGGGCTACGTCTTCTACATCGAACCGGGCCCGGTGCCTGGCACGAATGTCGCCTACTTCGGACCCCTGATCAAGGTGGGCGTCCCCCAGCCGGCTCTCAACCTCGACATGGACGCGCTCACCAACGTGGAGTCGTTGAGTTTCTCGTTTGATCCCACCAAGGGAGTTCTGCCCATCGTGTTCATTCAGAACGCCCTCACCCGGCTGCCGATCCCCCTCCCGGTGCCGAACCTCAACCCCCTCCAGCCGCCGCTTGGGGCACTGCCGGCGCCGATCGCCAACCTCACCGTGCTCAAGGACACGGCCAAGCTCAATCCCATGCAGGCCCTCTCCCGCGGCGTCAAGGCCGCCGGCGAATCCCAGGATGCCCTCAGCGCCAGCGGCAGCCTCGATGTGCTGCGTTACGGCCGCCCGTTGCGGGCCCGGGGCCTGGTGGGGGTGCGCGGCGCCGGCGTCGCCTACGACGGCCTCTACTACGTGGAGGCGGTCACCAGCACGTTGATGGCCGGCGAGTTCAGGCAGAACTTCTCCCTCACCCGCAACGGCATCGTCTCCCTCACCCCCCGCGTACCGGTATGACCCCCAGCGGCCCTCCGTACTACGGCAAGTACCGCGGCATGGTGATCAACAACGTGGACCCTCTGCAGCAGGGCCGCCTGCAGGTGCAGGTGCCCGATGTGGCCGGCCTGCTCCCCACCTCCTGGGCCATGCCCTGCGTGCCGATCGCCGGCCCTCAGAACGGCATGGTGGCCCTGCCGGTGATCGGCTCCGGGGTCTGGGTGGAATTCGAGCAGGGCAACCCCGAGTATCCGATCTGGGTGGGCTGCTTCTGGGGCAGCGCCGCTGAACTGCCCGCCCTCTCCAGGCTCACCCCGCCCGCCGTGCCCGCCATCACCTTCCAGACACCCCTGCAGAACGGCCTCACCATTTCCGATCTGCCCGGCCCCACCGGTGGCATCGTGCTCAAGAGCGCCACCGGTGCCACGCTGATCGTGAACGACACCGGCATCTACATCCAGAACGGCAAGGGGGCCTTCCTCACCCTGGTGGGCCCCAGCGTGACGATCAACAACGGAGCCCTCACCGTGATCTGAACCATGCCAGGCCCCCTCCTCCATCTCGGCGCCCAGGTGCTCTGTGCCCACGGCGGCCTCGCCACCCCCACCGCCCCCAACCCGCGGGTGCTGGTGAGCGGTCAGCCCACCGTGCTGATGAGCGCGCCCTACGCCATCGCCGGCTGCCCCTTCATCGCAGGCCTGGTCCCGCTGCCCTGCATCACGGGCCAGTGGGTTGTGGCCGCCACCCGGGTGTTCTCCAATGGCCAGCCCCTGGTGCTGATGGACAGCCAGGCCGTCTGCGTGCCCAACGGCACGCCGCTGCTGCCGCTGGTCGCCCAGAGCAGGGTCATCGGCACCTGAAACCACCATGGATCTTGCCTTCCCCTATCGCATTGATGCCCGTGGCGCCACCGCCGCAGCCGATGAGGAGGCCTGGATTCGCGGCCTGATCGAGCAGGTGCTGTTCACGGCGCCGGGCGAGCGGCTGATGCGGCCCGATTTCGGCAGCGGCCTGCGCCAGCTGGTTTTCGCGCCCAACAGCCCGGAGCTTGCCGCCACCACCCAGATGCTCGTACAGGGGGCACTGCAGCAGTGGCTCGGGCATCTGATCGCCATCGACGCCGTGGAGATCGAAGCGGTGGGTTCCACCCTGCGGGTGGAGGTGCGCTACGTGATCCTCCGCACCCAGGCGGCCACCAGCGGCAGCTTCGCCTTCGGGGAGGTGAGCCCTTGAGCGAAGCCATCCGCCAGCACTGCTGCGATGAACGCCGCCGCAATGCCGTCGCCGCCAGGCCCGGGCTCAACGGCATCGACTTCCTGGAGGTGGTGGATGGGGCGTTGCCGGCTCTTGATCCCCTACGGCAGCGCACCCTGCTGCTCACCTTCCTCAAGCCCATCGCCGCGGCCGCCTTCACCCGGGAACAGATAGCGATCCTGGGCGGCGAGCGGGTTCGTGACCCTGCCGTGAGCTGGGTGGCAAGGGCCACGGAGGCCACGGCGATGCCGGTGCCGGCCCCATTCGACGATCCCGGCGAAGCCGCGCTGCTGGCCCTCCTGGCCGCCCTGCCCCAGCCCGACCACGTGCTCGTGGTGCGCACCGCCGAGCTGGGCGACCACTCCCCTTACCGCCTGCGGCTGCGCCGCTCCCCTCAGGACAACACCCCGCCCGCCGGCTTCGATCCGCCCCTTGCGGAGATGGCCTTTTCCTTCAAGGTGGAGTGCCCCAGCGATTTCGACTGCCGCCCCCAGTCCTCCTGCCCCGAGGATCCGCCGGCCACCCCGGAGATCGACTATCTCGCCCGCGACTACCCCCGGCTGAGGCGACTGGTGCTCGATCGCCTCTCCCTGCTGATGCCCGACTGGCGCGAACGCAGCGCAGCGGATCTGGGGGTGACGTTGGCGGAGCTGATCGCCTATGTGGCCGACCAGCTCTCCTACCAGCAGGATGCCGTGGCCACCGAGGCCTACCTCAACACCGCCCGCCTGCGTACCTCCCTGCGGCGCCATGCCCTGCTGGTGGATTACCGCGTGCACGACGGCTGCAACGCCCGTGTCTGGCTGCAGCTGCAGGTCACTGCTCAGGGCGTGGTCCTGCCGCAGGCAGGAACCCGCTTCTATACCCGCGCTCCCGGCCTGTCCCCCGGTCGTCTCGCTCCCGATTCCCCGGCAGACCAGCAGGCCCTGGGCAGTGCACCGGTGATCTTCGAGCCCCTGCATGGGGCCACCCTCCACCAGGCCCACAACGAGATCCGTTTCCACACCTGGGGGGATTCCCGCTGCTGCCTGCCGATCGGCGCAACGACCGCCACCCTCGCCGGCCATTTCCCTTCTCTGGGGGCAGGCGACCTGCTGCTGCTGGAGGAGGTGAGAGGACCCCTCAGCGGCGAGGCCGCCGATGCCGATCCAGGCCATCGCCATGTGGTTCGTCTCACTGGGGTGCGTGCCCATTCGCCCGATGATCCCGCCGCACCGCTCACCGACCCGCTCAGCGGCGAACCCATCACCGAGGTGAGCTGGCATGCCGACGACGCCCTGCCCTTTCCGCTCTGCCTTTCCTCGATCTCCGATGGCGACCACGGCGAGGTGGACCTGGAGCACGTGAGTGTGGCGCGGGGCAACCTGGTTCTCGCCGACCACGGCTACACCCTCCCCCAGGACGAGGACCTGGGAGTCGTGCCGGTGCCGCGGATTGCCTATCCACCCGAACGCGATGCCGGCTCCTGCGACCGGCCGGCACCGATCCAGCTTCCGCCCCGCTATCGCCCCGCTCTCCAGCAGGGTCCGCTCACCTTCGCCGGCCGCGTGCCTGCCGACGGCAGTGCCTCCGCCGCCCTGCGCGCGCGCCTCGAGCTGGCCCGCCCCGCCATCACCCTCACCAGCAGCCGCAACGGCACCGTCGATCCAGATCCATGGGAACCCCGTCAGGATCTGCTCTCCAGCGATGCGAAGGCGTCGTCGTTCGTGGTGGAGGTGGAACACGACGGCAGCGCCCACCTGCGTTTCGGCGACGATCAGTACGGCCGCCGGCCCCTCCCCGGCACCGCCTTCCGCGCGCAGTACCGGATCGGCAACGGGCCGGCCGGCAACGTGGGGGCAGACACCGTCGCCCATGTGGTCAGCACTCTTCCTGAGCTCGAGAGCGTGCGCAATCCCCTTCCGGCCCGCGGCGGCACCGCACCGGAGGACGCGGCCAGCGTGCGCCGCCGGGCACCGCAGGCCTTCCGCCGCCAGGAGCGGGCGGTGACACCCCAGGACTACGCCGAGATGAGCCAGCGGTATGCGGGGGTCGACCGGGCGGCCGCCACCCTGCGCTGGACCGGCAGCTGGCACACCGTATTCACCACCGTGGATCGCAGCGGAGGCCGCCCGATTGATGCCGCCTTCGAAGCCGATCTGCTCACCCATCTGGAGCGCTATCGGATGGCCGGTCATGACATCGAGGTGAATGAGCCGGTGTTCGTGTCGCTGGAGATCGAGCTGCTCATCTGCGTGCTGGACGGCTACCAGCGTTCCGACGTGCGCACCGGGATCCTGGACGTGCTGGGCGACCGCCGGCTGGCCGATGGCCGGCTGGGCCTGTTCCATCCCGATCGGCTCAGCTTCGGGCAGACCGTGTTCCTCAGCCCGATCTATGCCGCCGCCCGCTCGGTGGCCGGGATCGCCTCGCTGCAGGCCACCACGTTTCGGCGCCAGGGCGTGGATGACCCCAAACCTCTGGCCGACGGCTTCCTGCGCTGCGGCCGGCTCGAGATCCCCAGGCTCGACAACGACCCCAGCTTTCCGGAGCGGGGGGTGCTGCGGCTCCAGCTGATCGGAGGTCTGTGATGAGTGACCCCTTCTCGATCAGCTGTGGCTGCTGCGCCGGCCTTGATGGCGAAACCCCATCCCGGATCGACAACCCACCCGGCCAGAGCGCGATCGGCTACCGAGTGGGGACCCACTCGTCCTTCAAGGAATCACTTCTGGCCGGTCTCTCCAGCTCACGCCTGCCGACCCTGCAGGGGCTCACCACCCGTGATGACGCCGATTTCACGATTGCCCTCTGCGATGCCCTGGCCACCAGCCTCGAGGTGCTCACCTTCTACCAGGAGCGCATCGCCAACGAGAACCTGCTGCGCACCGCCACCGAGCGCCGCTCGATCCTGGAACTCGCCCGCCTGATCGGCTACCAGCCCACTCCCGGCCTCGCGGCTTCCACCTGGCTCGCCTTCACGTTGCAGGAGGCCCCCGGCACCCCGGCCCTCTCCGCCGGGCCGGTGGTGATCCCGGTCGGTACCCGTGTGCAGAGCGTGCCGGGGCCGGGCGAGGAACCCCAGACCTTCGAGACCGTGGAGGTGGTGGAAGCCCGCGTGGGATGGAACGCCATGCCCGTGCAGTCCTCCACTGCCTGGAAACCCGCTGTAGGGGACATGGCTCTCTGGCTCGAGGGAATAGAGACCCGGGTGGAGCCTGGTGATGTGATCCTCATCGTCGGACGGGAAGGGAATTTGACGCGACGCGAGATTCGGCTGATCAGCGAGGTGATGGTTGAAGGGCCTGATCCCGCCGGCAACCGCACCCGCCTCGCCTGGCGGACTCCACTCGCCCATGCTCCCACCTTGGGCGTGGAGGTGTTCGTCTTCCGCCAGAGATCCCCCCTGTTTGGGCACAATGCACCGGATCCACGCCTGATCTTCAACGCCAACAATCCGGCGGCAGAAGGCATTCTTAATGACGATGGATCGGAATGGGCTGGTTATCAGAATCAATATGGCCAGATCGACCTTGATGCTGCTTATCCAAAGATCCTCCCGGGAAGCTGGATTGCGTTGACAATCGGCGACGGGTTCTTGCCGCGGTACCTCAGCCTCAACCAGGCCATCAGTTTCTCCGGCGCCTCAGTAAACACTGGCGATCAAGGAGATTATGTCACCATAGGCAACTCAACATCCAGGCTTCTATCCCAAAATGGGACTGTTGATCTGGTGTTCTCAGGGTTTCTATTCGAGTATGCCACTGGCCCATCGCAAATGGCGCTGGATGTTCAAGTTGTTGTTGACAGCCAACCGCAAGTGCCGCAGCGTTTTCCACGCGGTGGGCCTCACACGCTATCAATCAGCCTGCCAGGCCTGGCAGCTGGTCTGCATGTCATAGAAATTCAAGTACGAAGTGTTCTTCTGAACGGGCCGCCAGTGAACACGTCGCTCATGGGTACAGCTTTTCTCGGGGCTTCCGGCTCAGGCTACTTGGATTCCTGTTGCATTTTTCGTTCTCGGGATGTCAGTTTTCTGTCACGTCGTGATTTCGGAATGGGCGGCAAGATCACACGCATTGCCTCCGAAACGATGGATGGCATTGCAGCGCTGGCTTCGTTCCCCCTCCGGGAAACTGTTGTTCTGGCCCAGAGTGAGCCCCTGACCGTGGCCCCGAGGCCACTGGACTACCCGCTCTTCGGGAGCGAACTTTCCCTTCCGCACGGGACACCACCGATCACGCCAGGGCGGTGGCTGGCCATCAGCGGCAGGCGTGCCCGGATTCGGCTTCGCAGGGGAAGCTCTCCGCAGCCTCTGGTCGCTCCAGACAACAACCCCCTGGGCGATCTCGTGGAGGACGGCTCTCTGATGCTCACCGGGCCTCCCGAACGAAATGGCACGGTTCCGTCACCAGCGGAGTTCGGACTGGCCCTGATTCCGCCTGCAAACGAGCAGCTGAATCTCCGGGTTCTGGATCCCCTGGGCCGCGAAGCCAGCCTCAACGTGAATGCCTCGGCCATCGAACTGGTGCCTGCCGCCGAGGAGGATCCTGTCGTGCAGGAAATCGTGAGGATCCGGGAAGCCCTTGCTCCAGGCAGTGCCGCAGATCCGTGGATCCGCTTCTCCCTCCACTCGGCCCTCCAGCATTGCTACGACCGTGCAACGGTGACGGTCAATGCCAACGTTGCCCCTGCCACCCAGGGCGAAACCGTCAGCAACGAGATCCTGGGCAGCGGCGATGCCCGAGTGCCCGATGCCCGCCTGCCTCTACGCCAGGCTCCCCTCACCTTCCTCTCGGCCACCTCCCCAAGCGGCCGAGCCTCGTCACTGGAACTGAGGGTCAACGATCTGCTCTGGCTGGAGGTGTCTTCCCTCTTCGGGCAGGGGCCCACCGACCGGGTCTACGCCCTTGCCACCGACGACCGGGGACGTACCACCCTCCAGTTCGGCAACGGCATCGAGGGAGCGCGGCTCCCCAGCGGCGATCACAACGTGCGCGCCACCTACCGCAAGGGGCTCGGTCGCGGCGGCAACCTGCCGGCGGGTCGACTCACCACTCTGCTGTCGCGGCCGCTGGGGGTGAGCGGAGTCCACCATCCGGTACCGGCCGAGGGCGGGCAGGACCCCGAACCCCGCGACCGGGCCCGCATCAACGCCCCGCTCACCGTGCGCACCCTGGATCGGGTCGTCTCCGTGCGTGATTACCGCGACTTTGCCCGAGGCTTCGCCGGCATCGCCAAGGCCCATGCCGCCTGGATCCCCGTGGGTCCAGCCCGAGGTGTGTACCTCACCGTGGCCGGCGAGGCGGGGGCGTCGGTCAGTGACGCCATCTCTCGCAAACTGCTGAGGGCCCTGCATGAATTCGGCGATCCGCTCATGCCGCTGCAGCTGGTGAGCCATCGCGCCATCACCTTCCGTCTGCGCCTCCTCGTGAAGGTGGCACCCGATGCCGAACAGGTCCTGGTCCTACCGGCCGTGGTCGCTGCCCTGCGCAATGCCTATGGATTCGAGCAGCGGGACTTCGGCCAGGGGGTTTCCATCGACCAGGTGGCCGCCATCGCCCAGGCGGTGCCAGGGGTGGCGGCGGTGCATGTCGCCGCGTTGTATCCGAGCCCCCCCGCCTCTGGCGCTCCCGCTCCCAGCCTGGAGCCCAGGCTCTTCGCTGCGCTTCCTCAGGCTTCGCTCACAGAGGTGCCCGAGCCGGCTGCTCTGCTCACCCTCGATCCCGCGCCTCTGGTTCTGGAGGAGCTGCCATGAGCTTCGATGCCGCCACCCTCGCCCGCCTGCTGCCGGCCATCCATCTGCTGCGCGACACGGAACAGGCCGCCCACATGGAAGGCCTGCTCACCCCAGCCGAAGCCGCCGAACAGGCCACCCTGCAGGTTCTGCCACACCCCACCCCCGCCCAGCAGCAGCTCCTGGCAGAGTTGGGGCAGCGGCAGAGCCGGGGCCCCCTTCAGGCTCTGCTCTCTGCCTTTGCCGATCAACTGGCGGTCCTGGAGGAGAACCTCGATCAACTGCACGACGACCAGTTCATCGAGACCTGCGCCGACTGGGTGATCCCCTACATCGGCGACCTGATCGGCTACGAGCCGTTGCACAGCCTGGGCCGCACCCGGGCTTTGGCGCGGGCCGAGGTGGCCCACACGATCGCGCTGCGTCGCCGCAAGGGAACGGCCGCTGCCCTGGAGCAGCTCGCCCGCGACGTGAGCGGATGGAATGCCCGTGCCGTGGAGTATTTCCAGCTGCTGGGGGCCACGCAGTACCTCAATCACCTGCGGCCCCAGTGCCGCCGGAGCCCCGATCTGCGCCGCTGGGAGCCACTGGAGCGCCTCGGCGGTGCCTTCGATTCCATCAGCCACAGCGTGGATGTGCGGCGCATCGAGAGCGGCCGCGGGCGCTTCAACATTCCCAACGTGGGGGTGTGGCTCTGGCGGCTGGAGGCCTTTCGCCTCACCCGAAGCCCCGCCGTGAGGGTCGACGACCGGCGTTATCTGGTGAGCCCGCTGGGCCATCCCCTGCAGCTGTTCACCCACCCCAGGGTCGAGGAGGAGATCACCCACCTGGCCGAGCCCGTCAACGTGCCAGAACCGATCAGCCGGCGTTGGCTGGATGCACGTATCAACCAGCTCTACGGCACCCGGCCATCCCCGGCGGAACCCAGCGATCTGTCCGATCCAAGTCTGGTGCTTTACGTCGATGGCAGCGAAGTGCCCCGATCCCGGATCATGGCCTGCCATCTCGGCGACGACGCCCTCCTCTGGGTGCACGTACCGCCCAGCGGTACCTACGGCATCGATCCGGTGCTCGGGCGCATCGCCCTGGCCGCAGACCTCCCCATACCCCAGAGGCTGGAGGTGACCTTTCACCATGGCTTTTCCGCCGGCATGGGTGGAGGCGAGTACCCCCGGGAGCGGCAGGTGGACCCCAGCGGCACCCGCGTGCGGCGGGTGCCGCAGGACCACGCCACCATCCAGGCGGCCCTGGCGGACCTGGGCGGGCACGGGGTCGTGGAGATCACCGACAGTGGCCGCTATGAGGAAGCCCTCTCCGTGACTGTGGCCCCCGATGGAGAGATCACCCTCCGCGCCGCACCGGGTTGCCGGCCGACCCTGGTCCTGCTGGCGGACCTGACGATCCGCGGCGGAGCTGACAGCGCCCTCCGCATCGATGGTCTTCTGGTCGCAGGCCGGGCCCTGTCGATTCCCCATGCACCCGACAACCGGCTCTCACGCCTGGAACTGACCCACCTCACCCTGGTGCCGGGCCTGGCCCTCACCGCTGGCGGGCTGCCGGCGGCGCCGACGGCTGCGTCCCTGGTGGTGGAGCCCGACGGGGTGGAAGTGAGCATCACCTCTTCCATCGTGGGTGCGGTGCGCCTCGCTCCGCGCTCCCGCCTTTTCGCGGCCGATTCGATCCTCGATGCGTGCGAGAGCAGTCGCTTCGTGGCCTGCGCCCCCGATGGCGCCTCCGCCGGAGGCGAGCTGTCTCTTTCAGCCTGCAGCCTGATCGGCAAGGTTCGGGTGATCGCCATGGGACTGGTGACGAACAGCCTGCTCGTGGCTGCAGCGGCGGCTGGAGACGCCCTGCCCCCCGTGACCACGGAACGTCGTCAGAGTGGGTGCGTGCGGTTCAGCTACCTGCCTCCCGATGCTCTCGTGCCGCGGCGTCATCGCTGCCAGCCCGATGCAGGCTCGGGCGTTCAGATGGCACCGCAGTTCACCACCCTGCGCTACGGCCTGCCGGCCTACGGCCAGCTCGCCCGCTCGACCCCGGATGCCATCCGCCGCGGCGCCGACGACGAAGGCGAGATGGGCGCTTTCCATTCCCTGTTTGCACCGCAGCGCGAGGCCAACCTGCAAGTGCGGCTTGGTGAGTATCTGCGGGTGGGGTTGGCTGCCGGCATCCGTTACCAAACTTAGGAGACCTCACCCATGAGCTTCGATATCTCCCGGTCCAGCTTCGATCCGCGCAAGGACTACCTGGGGGTGGTGATGCAGCAGGGTCGGGTGCAACTCGACTCCGACTGGAACGAATGGCAGGCCGAACTGGGCCGTCGCCTCCAGGCCGGCACCCTGGACGCGATCGGCTCCGCCGGGGTGCCCCAAGGCACGCCCGATGGCTTCCGGATCACGGTCGACAACGCCGGCTCCTTCAGCATCGGTCCGGGCCGGATCTATGTGGATGGTCTGCTGGCGGAGAACCACGGGGCCCCGGAGCGTGCCGAACCTCCGCCACCACCGAGTGGGGTATGGGAGTGGAACCCCTCGCTGGCGGAAGAACGGGGCCTCACCCCGGTGCCCTTCCTCCATCAGCCCTATCTCCCCTTCAACCATCCACCGGTGGCCCTCCCCGCCCCCGGGGCAGCCAATGCCGGGAATCATCCCTCTCTGTTCAATCCGCCAGGATTGCCCTGGAACCGCCAGGATCCAGCACTGCCTGGGAACGGCCGGGATCTCATCTACCTCGATGTCTGGCAGCGCCCCGTCACGCCGCTGCAGGATCCGGCTCTGGTCGAGAAGGCCGTAGGGGTCGACACCACTGGCCGGTTGCAGACGGTCTGGCAGGTGAAGCTGCTGGCGGGCATCGGCCCGGCCGACTGTGGCACCGCCGATGACCAGGTTCCCGGCTGGCCGGAAACGATTCGCCCCTCAGGGGGCCGGCTCACCACCTCCACCGGCGCGGTGCAGGGCCCAGCCAATCCCTGCCTGGCTCCACCGGGAGGTGGCTACAAGGGCAGCGACAATCAGCTCTACCGGGTCGAGATTCACAGAGGTGGTGGGCTCAACGAGGCCACCTTCAAGTGGTCGCGCGACAACGGCACCGTGGCTACCCGCGTGCTCGAGATCCATGGGAGCAATCGTCTCGTGGTGGAGAGCACGGGGCGCGACGACGAGTTTCTGGGCTTCAGGGCCGGCGACTGGATCGAAGTGCTCGACGACTGGCACGAACTCCATGGGCAGCCAGGCCAACTGCGCCGGATCCGCCCCGCCGATGGTGTGGACAAGGAGACCCGCACCATCGCCTTGGAGGATCCGCTGCCCAATGGTCTGTTCCCCGTGGATGGGCAGGGACGAACCCTCCCCGAAAGGCACACCCGGATCCGCCGCTGGGACCAGTCCGGCAAGGTGCTCAGCACCGATGGCCTGGTGTTTCAGGAGTTCCACGACCTCGACACCTCGGCGGCCTCCGCGGGCATCCCCGTGGCCGGGGGGAACCCTCCCGCCTCCCCCGTTCTTGTGCTCGAAGCCGGGATCCAGGTGCAGCTGACGCTGGCGGGGAACGGGGTGTTCCACACCGGCGACCACTGGCTGATCGCCGCCCGCAGCGCCGACGGCAGCATCGAGCAGCTGATCGACGCCCCGCCCCTCGGCATCCACCACCACTACGCACGCCTGGCCGTGGTGGAGCGCGTCAACGGGCAATGGGTCGGCCCTGCGAGCGACTGCCGCACGCTTTTCCCCCCACTCACCGACCTCACGCCGGGATGCTGCACCGTGGTGGTGGAGCCCGGCACCGACATGATCCAGGCGGCCATCGACTCCCTGCCCCCCCAGGGTGGCTGCGTGTGCCTCCGGGCTGGCATTCATGAGATCACCCGCACCGTGGTGATCCGCCGGAACGGCGTCACTCTTCATGGCGAAAGCAGCGGCGCCGTGGTACGCACCTCCTCGATCGTGCCGCTACTCCAGATGAGTGGCCGGGGAAACCGGATCGAGGGCATCGCCTTCCGCCTGGAGCTCATTCCTGGCACCGGCGTCGGAGGGGACCCAGCCTTTCCCACCCTGGTGAATCTCGATGATGTGGTTGATGTGAGCCTCATCCGCTGTCAGGTGTCCGCCTCACAGCCACTTGAGCTTGCCGGTGTACGGATCGGTCGGGCCACTCGTCCGCTCATCGAAAGCTGCCGCATCGAAAATGGCTATGTCGCCCTATGGTTCGATACCGACTCCACCGATCTGGAAATCCGCCACTGCGATCTGGTGTGTCGACGAGGGGATGGGAGTGACCTGGGCCTCATCGGTGTCTGGATCGAGGACGCCTATGGGCCTTGCTTCGTGGAGAACAACCACATCGAGGGCTACAATCTCGGCATTCGTGTCGACAGGGCTGATTTCGGTCAATCACCAAGCAGATGCGGATCCAATTCCCGGATTGCGTGGAATTGGATCATTCGCCAGGGGTTTGATGAGGAGCTTTTTGCGGTACTAAGGAGTGATGCTGCTTTCGGCATCGATGTCTCCGGCGATCGCTGCCAGATTTCGGAGAATCGCGTGGTATGTCCTTCTCCAAGCCATGGGGGAATCCGCATCACCGGTCAGTTGTGCAGCGTCACAGACAACCACCTCACAGGTCCCACGAATCTCGTTGAAGCTTTGCCCCGCGGCGTTCTGATCGGGGCGGCGTATGAGCGTTTCGCGCGCTTCGGAGAGCGCTGCCTGGTGGCCTGGAACCGCTTCGCAGGAGATTTCGATGCCGCCATCAGTGTGATCGGAGCTGATGATGTTGATGTGCGCGCCAACTGGATCAGCGCCACAAGTAATCGAGCAGGCACTGGCATCTCCCTTGAGAGATCACGTCGTTGCCGGGTGGAGGGGAATCGGATCGAACAGGTGCAGCTTGCGATCGAGACCAACGAAGGCAGCGGCACCTTGTTATCGGATAATGAGCTAAAGAACGCGGGCCTGGGGATTTCCGCAACGAGGGAAACGTCCCTTTGGGTGCGAGGTAACCAGATCGAGAATCTGACCAATATTGGCTTGATCGCTCAAGAGGTGAGGACCGACATTAGGATCAGCGGAAATCGCTTCCTTTCCTGCGCCTATCAGCCCCAGAACGTGATTACAGCGGCTATCTGGGTTGGGGATGTGCTGGATGATTCAGTCTTCAATCTCATCCTTGAGGAGAATGAGATTCTAGACACTGGTATATCCATCGATGGCGACACCATTGTTCAATCGCGATCTGACAGCGTTTATGTTGTAGCGCGCCATTCTGTCATTCGCGGGAATCGCATCGCCTATCGTAATCCCCTTCTTCTCGCCACTGGCGCTTCCCATCGATCATTAACTCTCTTCGCTCCATTAGCATTAAATTACTATACTCAAGATAGGCTGGCCACCACAGAAAGTGCTTTGGTGGAAGGCAACACATTCATCGGCCCATCAAGCGGTTCCTTGGTTTGGGTACGTGGAAGTTGGTTTGTCCCCAACCTTGAGGAAAGATTCTACAGGGTTACCTTTGCGAGTAACCTCTGCCGGCATCTTGCGGTTGTCCAGGGTGGTCCACAACCTGGCTTTTCTGCTTACAATCGGATTGCTACAGTATTTCTGGAGGCATCCCGCTCCACTGTTCAAGCCAATCAGGTTGCCTCTTTCCCAGTAATTCCTTCCTTCGACTTCAACAGAGTTGGGCGTACCGTTTTCGTTGGCAACTTCACTGATGGTCCAGTCATCAACTGGACTGCCTTCCCTGTTAACTTTGCCGCTCTCAACCGATTTGGCTGAGATTTCTTCAGGAGCCCCCTATGACAGGTAAAGAATCTTCAGCATTCCAGAAACGACATGCTGATTTCATGGCTAAGGCCCGGCGAAGCGTTGAGCTTCTCAACTCAGCCGAACTAGATCTCTCAATAGATTCAGCAGAGTTGCTTGCGGCCAAGGAGGAGAAGGTTCAACGTGCTCGTCTGCGACTAGAGGAAGTTGTAAAGGTTCGAGATGATGCCGTGACCTACTACTCTCGCGTGGTGAAGGAGACCCAGGAGGAAGTCGAGCAGCTGACGGAAGAGCTGAAGCTGCTCCGCCATCGAATACGGGAGGGGAATGAAAGCAGCAGTTCCGATTCCCTCGATCAGCTCAAAGGAATCGACCCTGAAACCATGAAGAGACTGGGCGATAACGATATCACTACCGTGAGCAAGCTTCTTGCTCTCTCGGTCCAGCAGCTGGCGCAGGAGTTTGAAGTCTCTGAAGAGCAGGCGAACCTGCTGCTTGGTCAGGCACGCGAGCATCAGGTGAGAGCATCATTCTCATATCGGGAGGAGATGTGACCTGGGAACGTGTCGCGCATCGATTCGTCAGCGCCCTTTCCACGGATGATGGTGGTGCTGTTGCTGTACGCCTACTGCGTCGGCATTCCCTCCTCGCGCCGGATCGAGAGGGCCTGCTGGGAGGATGCCGCTTTCCGGGTGCTCACCGGCAACCAGCAACCGGACCACAGCCGGATCAGTGATTTTCGCCTCGTGCATCTCGATGCATTGGCAGGCCTGCTTGTGCAGGTGCTGCGTCTCTGCCAGAAGGCGGGCCTGGTGAGCCTGGGCAACGTGGCCCTCGTAGCCGCAGGCTTCCGCGAAGCGGTTGGCACCAAGGTGAAAGCCAATGCCTCCAAGCACAAGGCGATGAGCCACGCGCGGATGCTCAGAACCGAGGCCCAGCTGGAGGCGGAGATTGCAGCGCTGCTGCGCAAGGCCGAGCTGATTGACGCCCAGGAGGACGCGCGCTACCGCAAGGGCAGACGCGGTGACGAGCTGCCCAAGGAACTGCAGCGCCGCCAGGATCGCCTCGACGCCCTGCGCAAGACCATCTTTGAGCCGGTCTTTGGTCAGATCAAACGGGCCCGGGGATTGGATCGCTTCCTGCTGCGCGGGTTGGAGAAGGTGAACGGAGAATGGGCCCTGATGGTCATCACCCACAACATCGGCAAGCTGCACAGAGCAGCCCTGGCAGCAACCTGAGAGAGGGGCCGCCGCGCAGAGAGGTCAGCTCGGCTCGGGCCCAGGGGACGAAAGCAACGCTCACAGCTCGCCAGGAGCAGCGGGGGAAAGGCAGGCTGGGCCTCAGAGATGTGCGACACGCTCCTAGGCCTTCTGCACCAGCCCCCGGCTGATCAGCTCCACGGCCGCCTCCGCCGCCCCCAGCCCGCC